>NZ_JAKRFA010000017.1:0-77545 GCF_022348305.1 Alteromonas sp. MmMcT2-2 | reverse complement strand
TTTGCCACACTTATAAGTAGTAACCCACCTCCGCAGCCATTTATTGGTGTGGTCTACAGAGGATTAAGTCTTTTTAGAGGGGAAAATCCCTAGAACCCCTAATACTATTGATTAGGCTCTTTTTTAACAATGCTTCGATATTGTTTCTAGAGACAGTATGTCAAAAAAAAATCCAAAATTTAAGATTTAACCTTTATTATTCAACAAATTGAGTAAAAATACAGGGTCCACATGACAACCCGTTAGAGTCCATAAGTAGACGGGTTTAGTCGACTGTCCTTTGAGGGGAAAAATTCTTTATCTAAAGGTCCGCCTAACGTACAGGCTGTGTGAAAACTATTGATCACCTTTTGGTCTAAGCAGTCTTTTTATATGATCAATCGGTCTTAAGTATCGATCCTCAATTGATATCTGAATTGGTACAATAAACTATCAAAAAATTGATAGGTTTCAATTACATGTCGAGATTTATCGAAGGCCAAAGCCGAACACAAAGCACGCTGTTCCCCGAAGTTTTAGATGACTACATCCATGAAGATAATCCGATTCGTGCAGTCGATATGTTTATCAATTCATTAGATTTATCTGAGTTGGGTTTTGCACGTTGCCAACCAGCCAAAACAGGTAGGCCAAGCTATTCTCCGGCAACCATGCTCAAGATTTACCTTTATGGTTATCTTAATCGCATTCAATCAAGCAGACGTTTAGAAAAAGAAACGCAGCGTAATGTCGAGTTGATGTGGCTGGTTGAGCGTCTTACCCCAGATTTTAAAACGATTGCTGATTTCAGACGTGACAACGGCAACGCGATACAACAAGTCTGTAAGCGCTTTGTGTTGATATGCCGTGAACTCAATATGTTTACGGATGCCATCGTGGCTATTGACGGCACTAAATTCAAAGCGGTTAACAATATCGCTAAGAACTACTCACGTGGTTTGATAAAGACGTGTATCGAAACAACCGAAAAAGATATTGCCAATTATCTTATGGAGCTCGATAGAGCAGACCGCCAGTCCCGCACTGAAGACGCAGAAAAAGTGAAAGGCAAGCTCGCTAAACTGCAAGCGCGTCTGGTAAGCGAGAAAACAATACAGCAAGAATTGGAAACCTTACCCGACAAACAAATCTCCTATACCGACCCCGACAGCAGGCGAATGGCACTAAAGCATAAAGGCGTATTAGTTGGCTATAATATTCAAGCGGCTGTCGACACCAAACATCACTTGATACTTGCCCATTACGTGACGAATAACCCAAGTGACAGACATCAGCTTGTCCCGATGAGCCAGCATGTGCAACAAGCGTTAGGTAAACAAGACATTACCATTCTTGCTGATAGAGGTTATGACGACAGCACGAGCTTTAAGACTGTTCATCAGGCAGGCGTTACTGCAATTGTTCCGAAGATCCGTACTTCGGCTAATCGAAAAAAAGGACTGTTTACCAAAGAAGACTTTGTCTATAACAAAGAAAAAGACGTCTATGAATGTCCTGCTGGCAAAGATATCCCGTTTAGCTTTGTTTCAACTGACAAAGGAAAACCGCTACGCGCTTACATGTCGGTCATGACCTGCAAAGGTTGTACTATGAAATCGCGGTGCACAACATCACCAGCAGGAAGACGGATCCGAAGACTCGATGATGAGGAGCATGTTGAACGCGTGGCACAAGCTTATAAAAACATGCCAAACGCAATGACATTGAGGCATCAAACCGTCGAGCATCCCTTTGGTACAATAAAGCAATGGGCAGGAACGCAACAACTACTGACAAGAACATTAAAACATGTAAAAACAGAGGTAAGTTTGCAGGTCTTGGCATACAACTTCAAAAGAATGATGAATATCATGGGCGTTAGCGGTCTCATATCTGCAATGAAGACATGAGAGTTGTGGCGACACTTATCCAAAAATGTTAGTGCCCTCAGAATTACTATATCGTTCTATTTGAAGCAGCAATCATAAATATGAGTTTTCACACGGCCTGCGTACACAACTGTTATTTAGGTAAGATCACTTGAAGGTCAGCTTCACTACAACGACTGTTAAATTATAATGATGAGTAGCGCGGTGAAGCGCTACTCCGAAAGGCGGCGTTTATTGTAGTGCTGTAATAGTAACGTTATTAGCGCTGTGCTTTTCAATCTTCGCTTTACCCGAGCTTTCCAGAAATACTAGTAATGATTGCGGATCGTTGGTCTCAAAGATCCCCGTTACGGATATCTTGGAAAGCTGCTCAGAGCCAATAGATATTTGCAACGCGTTGTAGCGGTTAAATTCGTAGATAACATCTTCTAGCGAATCATTTTTAAATATCATTTCCCTCGCTTTCCACGACGTTTTCTTATCTACATCAGCGTGAACGAGCGTGGTAATTTTCCCGTCTTCTTTTACAGTAGCCTGCTGCCCTACCGAAACTATTAATGGTTTTCCCAAAGGAACCTCTATTTCCGCATTGCTATCTAGTCGAACGCTCTCGTCGCTAAATGAGACATCTTGGTTTTTGCTCGCATTTTTAGTAAGCGCAACTATCCCATTAATAACGGTAAGTTCCACATTACCTTTACTACTTCTAACGTTAAACTCGGTTCCCAAGGCTTGGAACATTGTCCCGTTTACCCATACCCTAAAAGGTTTACCAGGATTATGCGCGACTTTAAATATGGCCTCACCGTTGTGCAAAACTATGTTTCTAAAGCGCGGGGTATAATCAATATCTACATTGGTTAATGTATTTAAATAAATAATTGAGCCATCGCTTAAAGTGATACTTCGCTGCTCACCTAAGGTGGTAACGTAATTGACGCTAATTGTTGTAGTTTGACCCTTTAAAGGAAGCATCGCCGGCGTAAACTGATGTAAGGCAAATAAACTAAGGATAAAACTCGCTGCTAATGTCCAAACTATAGGAGCAGACCACTTTTTAGCTTTCAAATGTGCTGGTTTTTCCTGAACAGGGAGAGTCAGATTCGACGTAATGGGGATAGCCTCAACACCCGATGTACTTATCTTTTTAAGCAATTCCTCGACCGATATTTTTTTATTTGAATCGATATCATCCAATACATCAAGTAAGGTGCAAGTGTGCAAGAATTCTTGAACATGTATAGGGCTTTCGACAAGCCACTGTGCGAGCTCGTGGTGCTGCTGCTGGCTTAGTTCGCCTTCATCAATCAGTACTGACCAATAGCTAGCCTGCTCTATAATAAGTGTATTTGGTTGCGAAGTTATGCTCATGACGCTTGACCCATACTGTGAGCCTTTCGGCATTCCGTTACCGCGCGGGTTAAATACTTTCTAACAGTGTGAATAGAAATCCCTAGTTTTTCAGCAATTTCAGCGTGATTCAAGCCATCTCGTTTACGCATCAATAAGACTGATTGATAAATAGGGGGTAGACTCGTCAGTATTTTTTCTAAATCCTGAATCGCTTTTTGTCGTTCAATGTGCGCGTGTGGGTCGTCCTCACATGGGATTTCTTCGACATTCTCAAGTGCACTTGACTCCTTTTGCCACTGGCTAACATTCTTTAGGCGCTTTTCATGAACTAAATTTGCAGCAATGCGAAAAAGGTAAGCCCGAGGCTGTTCTATTAAGTCTTTCCTCTCAACCCGTATTAGCCGAAGAAACGCTTCCTGCGAGAAATCTTGTGCTTGTTGATGATTGCTTGAGCGACGAAGAAGAAACGCAAAAAGTTCCTTATAGGAGCTTTCGTATAATCCCTTAACAAAACTATCACTCTTTGGGGCTGAATTATTTGGCATAGACTCATTTCGATTGACGTAAATTGGGTGGGCGAAAATAGGCCCACTAGATAAGAGTGTTGTGAGATGGAAATTGGGTACTAAAAAAATAAATAAAAAAAGTAGTACCTAAAACGATGGTGATATCTCTCTTTATTGCTAAGCGGGTAAAAATCCGCACGATTGCCTGAAATATAAATACACGACAAAAACATCAATATAACATTATCATAGGAACTTAAGCATGAAGTCGCGTACCCCAAATTGGAAGAAAAACCCCATTGTACTATCGATGGTTTTATCATTAGCAGGCAGTTTTAGCGTGATGGCAGAAACCGGCGTAAAAGAAAAACAGGTACAAATAGAGGTTTCTGAAATTCCTCTTGATAGCGCGTTGCAAAGTGTAGCGAAGCAATTTGGTAAACAAATCGTCTTTTTTTCTAATGTTGCAGAAGGCCTAACAGCGACCCCCTTTGCCGGAGATTACACTGAACACGCAGCGCTAGATGCACTTTTACAAGACACTGGCTTGCAATATCGCTACATAAACAAGCGTACTATCGCTATAGAAAAAGCGACGAATGAGGCAAAACTTAGCGGAAAAAAGCGAAGTAACACGGTTGATGTATCTGACACTCAAGTATATGCATCCCCTGCAAGTGAAAAGCAAGCTTCTAGTAAAGGCATGGTTGAAAATATTACCGTCACCGCACAGCGCCGTACTCAAAACCTACAGGAAGTCCCCATATCAGTGTCTGTGATGAAGGGCGATTTATTAAATAGTGTAAGCTCCAGCGGCGGAGATATCCGGTTTATGTCTGCCCGTATACCGAGCCTCAAAATTGAATCGTCATTTGGGCGCTCATTCCCGCGCTTTTATATCCGTGGTATCGGCAACCAAGATTACGATCTAAACGCCTCTCAACCTGTCTCTCTTGTGTACGATGACGTAGTGCAAGAAAGTCCGATACTAAAAGGGTTTCCTGTATTCGATGTTCAAAGTGTGGAGGTGCTTAGAGGGCCCCAAGGCACGTTATTTGGACGAAATACCCCAGCAGGTTTGGTTAAATTTACCAGTAACCGCCCTACCCAGGATTTAGAAGGGTACTTCTCTGCCTCGTATGCCTCACTGAATACCCTGTCTATGCAGGGCGCCATAAGTGGCGGCTTAACCGATAGCATTTCAGCCCGCGTTTCATTGTTGAAGCAAACACGAGATGACTACATTGATACAAAAGCTCCAGGTTTTGAACAAAATGACGTTTTAGGTGGGTATGATGATCAGGCGGCTAAAGTACAAGTTCTATACGAACCAAACGATAATTTCTCAGCACTTTTCAACTATCATACAAGAGACCTAGACGGAACTCCTACTGTGTTTCGCGCCAGTGTAATTACGCCTGGAACTAACGATTTCGTTGCTGGCTTTGACCGAGAAACTGTATATCAAGATGCCGCAGAACGCGCCACACAAAGTGTTAAAGTTGACGGCGGTAGCGTGAAACTTGAATACCTTACTTCCGATTACAGCTTTATCTCTATAACGGGCTATGAATCGGTAGAAATGTTTTCCCGTGCTGATGTAGATGGCGGGTATCAAGTAAGTACCTTTTCTGACCCTTCAGGCTATACAGGCGAAATCGGTACCGTACCTTCATTTTCCGTTGAAAGTGCTGACGGCATCCCTGATCACAGCCAATTTACTCAAGAGTTTCGCGTAGCGTCGAATGAACTAGGTGCCTTTGACTATCAAGCCGGCTTCTTCTTTTTTAACGAAGATTTAGATATAGATACGCTACATTATAATACCGACGGTAGCCTTAAACGTTATTTGCAGCAAAATCAAAAAACCGATGCATGGGCTGTTTTTGCCTCAGGTGACTATGAAGTGAGTAATCACCTTACAGTAACGGGTGGCCTTCGTTATTCAAAAGACAAAAAAGAGTATGTCGCCCAAAGAATACTGTCTACCTCAAGTGATGGCGAATTCTTTGATCCTATGTACGCTGACACAGAAGATTCAGCCATCAGTTGGGATTTAAGTGCAACTTACGAATATTCAGATGACATCAACTTGTATACTCGGTTATCTAAAGGCTTTAGAGCGCCAAGTATTCAAGGCCGAGTAGTCAGTGGCGATGATCCCAAGTTAAGTATTGCTGATTCTGAAATTATTCACTCTATTGAGTTTGGAACAAAGACAGACTTACTGGATGGCGCGGCAAGAATTAACTTTGACGTATTCTATTTTGAAATGAACGACCAGCAACTTACTGCGCAATCGTCTTTTGATGAGGGTGCAGCGAAAGAATTGGTAAACGTTGATAAAACAGTAGGGTATGGGTTTGAAGCTGAAGGCGAATATGCCATCACATCAGATCTCATCACCACCTTAGGTGTGAGTTACAATAACACTGAAATACAAGATAAGAATGTCGCTATCTCCACCTGCTCTTTTTGTACCGTTAAAAATCCTGTGGATGAAAACGGCCTTATTGGTATAGACGGATTATCCCTACCCCGCGCACCCGAATGGATTGGGAACTTCACGCTGCGTTATGGCAAAGAAGTAGGTGACGGCGAGTTGTATTTCTATACTGATTGGTCGTATGCGAGCGAAGTACGTTTCTCGCTGATTGATGCCGTTGAAATGCGCCAAGACCCTTTCCTTGAAGGTGGGGTACGTCTAGGTTACTTGTTTGCTGTCGGAAAGTATGATTTAGAAATAGCGGCCTATGGGCGAAATATTACCGATGAAACAGCGTTAATTGGTGGTGTAACTATCAATAATCTGGCTGGCGTGGTGAATGAAGGCCGTCTGTGGGGAGCCGACTTTAAAGTTAAGTTCTAACGCCCTATGATTTAAGCAATTAAAACGACAAGTGTTTGTACTGAAAACCGGTGAGGTCGTCACGTACAAACACTTTTTTTATTTTCAACCTAGGTGAAATTGCATGACGATAGCGCATTGGTTAATCGGTTTTATCGTAAGCGTTTTGGTAGCGAACTTTCCTTCTACCGCGCGCGCGCAGCAAACAGTAGACATCATAATTACCAACGGGCATATCCTTACAATGGATGACCAACTCACGGAATATGAGCGCGGGTTTGTCGCAATTAACGATAACAAAATTGTGGCACTAGGCCCCCAAACTAAAGCAGCTGCTTTTCAAGCTAAAAAGGTAATGGACGTCGATGGCGATATCGTGCTGCCAGGTTTTATCAATACCCATACCCACGCATCTATGAGTTTATTTCGCTCGTTAGGTGATGATGTAGCTGACCGCCTTCATAGCTATATTTTTCCGTTGGAAAAGCAATTCGTGTCACGCGATATGGTCTATTTAGGTGCAGAGTTAGGCAACATTGAAATGCTTAAAGGCGGGGTAACCACCTATGCCGACATGTATTACTTTGAAGATGAAGTGGCGCGGGCTGTAGATGAAATAGGATTACGTGCAGTATTAGGCCAAACCGTGATCAAATACCCTCAAGCAGATGCTAAAACGGCACAAGAGGGAATTGCGTATGCAGTAAACTTTATAAAACAATACAAACATCATCCACGGATAACGCCAGCGTTCGCCCCACACGGCCCTTATACTAACACTACAGAAACATTACAGAAAATAGCGCAGTTGTCGCTAGACTATGACGTACCTGTTCTTACTCATTTAGCCGAATCTGAGAAAGAGCGGGAAGTAATAGCAAAGCGCAGTAACGGCTTATCACCTATCGCTTACTTAGATAGCATTGGTGCACTCAATAAAAATTTGGTTGGTGCTCATGTGATAATTGCGGATGACCAAGATATTGCGCTGCTTGAAAAACACCAAGTGGGCGTAGCTCACAATATGAGCGCAAATATTAAAGCGGCTAAAGGTGTGGCGCCCATCATAGAAATGTTGTCCCACGGCGTAAACGTAGGATTAGGAACAGATGGCCCGATGTCAGGAAACACAATAAGTTTAATCGACGAGTTTGACCAAGTAGCAAAGGTGCATAAACTTTGGCACAAAGATCGTAGTTTAATGCCCGCCGTTGAAGTTATAAAAATGGCCACAATCGGTAGCGCAAGGGTATTGAATATGCAGCATCAAATTGGCTCCATTGAGGAAAACAAACTCGCCGATATTATTGTCATGAGTAGCAAATCGGCTAACATGACGCCTATCTACAATCCCTATTCGGCACTTGTCTACTCAGCGTACCCCACTGATGTTCGCCACAGCATAGTACACGGTCGATTGCTAATGGAAGACCGCGAAGTACTTACGGTAGATGAAAATAGCATTATTAAGCAGGCACATAGCTTTAGCGAAAAGATTAAGCGCGCATTGATAAAGCAAGGCACCCCCATTCTTTAGCATTTAGCACCGTAAATGTAGAAATAAAGCTTAATATTTACGTTGTTGCACTTGCCCATGAAAAGAACAATTAGCAGGGCGTTATAGTTACCGATTTCGCACTGCTTTTTTATATGGGCTAACTAGTCAACCACACTCTTTGATAGCTTTCTCACCTGAAGCTCACAACTCAATCGTATTTGCGCGCATCGTCCACTACACTCAATGAGTGTATAGTTCTTAGCAGCGTAACTGATTTAATTAGAAGTTAATCATCTAACTTGTAAAATGGGGGACGAGCTAATACAGCCTGTGCTGATTTGATTATCATGGAATTGTTTCGGTCTAATTACCGAGCGACTTTGGTGTAATTAGCATATCAGCCAGTTGCTATACTGGCTCCCCGAAAAGGTGACAATAGGTAAAAGCACTCGTAGCCTCTGAGCTGCGACTTAAGACAAATAGCAGACGGTCAATGTCGAGATGTCGAACCACCGATTTGTGTCAAAATCGGACATTCAAAAATGTTAAGAAAATGCTAATCTATTTAGTAAGTTAAGATATCAGATTGATTCCAATTAGCTTGAGAATAAGTGCAAGTACCCCAAAACACACTACTGTTATCCCAGCACTCATCGCTAATGCCGGCCAAAAGCCAAAGCGATGAAGGAGTGATGGAAAGATCAGAAACATTGGTAATGTAGGCACAACGTACCAGAAAGTATACCAAGCATGGTTGGCTATCTTTTCCATCGGTTGCTTTTCAACGTACAGCCAAATCATTGCCAGAATGGTCACTATAGGAAGTGCGACTATCAATGCACCAAGCTTATCACTGCGCTTCGCAATTTCAGTTGCAGCTACAACGACCGCAGCAGTCACTAAATATTTTACGATTATCCAACCCATTATTTTCTCCGAATGAACAAAAAACCGATTGCCTGTCGGTTTTTATTCTGTCACTATAGTTCTCAATGTTGAAAAAGAGAAGTGGTATGCAGTTAGGTGAATTAGAAAAACAGGTACTACATTACTTGTGGAACACGACTGAAGCTGACGCAAAACAAGTACATGCGGTGCTTGGATTGTCTCGTGGAAACTCACTTAATACTATACAGAGTACGCTAGATCGTCTGTTTAAAAAGGGTTTGTTAAGCCGAACTAAACAGGGGCATGCTTACTGTTATCGGGCAAAAGTAGACAGAGAAGCACTGATAGCGACGCTCATTACCAATGTAACCAGCGACTTTGTTGAAGACGGTGAGCATAGCTTAATTGCAGCATTTAGTTCAGCTTCAGCAAATCTTGATGATGCCGAACTCGATAAGCTGGAACAGTTGATAGAACAACAACGCAAGTTGCGCAAAGGGAACTAACTAACATGTTGGTGGGAAATCTGGCAATAACACTGAATTTATTAAGCATTGCTGTGCTGGCATTTGCTATAAGTGTGGTTTTTATTGCCGTTATATCACCATTCACTCTTCACCGAATAGCACTATTCACCTTTGGGATTCGCAAAGTCATCTTGTGGTCATTAGTAACTGCGCCATGGTGGATTGCAATCAGTTGCATAGTTTTTTTCTGGCCGAGGCAGCAAGACATCTCCCCGGTAGCTTGGCTAAACGACTTTGCTCACTGGCACCACGTAGATCTTTTTAGTTTCACCAGTTGGCATGCAGTTACCTTATTCTCGGCCTCTGCGTATTTGCTTTGGTCAATGGCAAACACTGTTTATATTCGTAGAAAACAATCATCAGCAATTGCAGATTTGATAGGCTTATCTGATATTAAATTCAAGCAAACCAACGGTAAGCAGGGTTATTATTCACTGCCTCTATCAATATCAGGAGCCTTTACCACTGGGTTACTTTCTCCAAAAATCTATGTCACTACCGCGCTTGAAGAGCGGGTTAATAAGCACGAGTTAGATATAATCATCTGCCATGAAATAGCGCATGTTGAATCGCGCGATCCTTTACTCAAAGTTGCTTTTGCAACATTTGCAGTTTTTTTTCCCGCTACTGTTAAGCGAAAACTGATACAACAATTTACGTTATTGACTGAGCAGGTAGCTGATAGTGCAGTGACCAAGAAATATGACAACCTAGATGTTGCTCAAACCCTAATCAATGTCGCGCGTATGCAGCGAAGCATAGACTCTGTGCAAAACAACTGCTGCGATGGCTTGCAAACAAGCTACTTTGGCAATGACCAAACCACTGTGCGCGTGCAATGCCTCATTAACCCGGTGACATCACCATCCCGACTAGCAGTGGGCTTTGCAATCATATTGTTTGCTTCTGCGCCTCTGTTAACCGCTTCTACGGTTGATAGTCTCCACCACATTATCGAAACCTTTTTCACCCATTAAGTAAGGACTGGGAATGAAAGAAATCCTTTGTAAACGCAAGAGTAAAAAACCGATTGGCTATCGGTTTTTTGCTGTACTTGCCGGAGTTGGTTTACTCTTATCAGCGACAGCTGCATCAGAGGAAACTTCTCAGGTTATCAGCCTACCTGAAGCCGTGATGATGACCTTAAATTATCACCCAGAATTGAAGGCTTTACTGTCACAGGAGCAGGTTTGGCAGGGGCGTATTCAGCAAGCTGGTGTCGGTGAACGTCCCCAAATTGGGCTGATGATTGAAGATGCGATGGGTACGGGTGAACATAGTGCGCTAAAAAGCACGCAATCAACACTGACGTATACGTGGTTGTTACAGCAGGAACAAATCGATAGTAGGGTGAATGCCGCAAAAAGCGAAGCCGCAAAACTGGTACTTGAAAAGCAGGTTAAAGCACTCGATTTGTCTGCATTGGTGGCCAAGCACTATATCGATATTCTGGTTAAGCAAGAGCGTCTTAAGCTCAATCAGATGGCTGCAACTCAGGCAGAAGAAGTGGTAGATGCTATAACCAAGCGAGTGAAAGCCGGTAAGAGTTCAAGTGTTGAGGTACAACTGGCAAAAGCAGAGCTGATACGCCGGGAATTGGCCGTAGAAGACGTAGAACATGAACTCAAGGCCAGTCAGTATCAACTGGCCTCGCTGTGGGGTAACCCTGCTCAGAACTATTATCTGAACGGCAATTTGCTCAGCGTACCGGCTGTTCCATCGGTTGAAAGCCAACTGGCACTGCTCAAGCAAAATCCTCGCTTACAACAGTTTGTTAGCGCCCAGCGTATCGCCCAGTCGCAAATGGAACTGGCACGAATAGAAGCTAAACCCCAATGGCAGTTCACAGCCGGACTACGCCGCTATGAAGCGACCGATGATTTTGGTTTGGTTGCCGGAATTTCCATTCCGTGGGGAGACAGCAACCGCAATGCTGGGATGATTGCAGCTCTGCAAGCCCAGCAGGATGTACTCGCCAGCGAACAAAGTGCGTTGATGCAATCATTGGACGCACAGCTTTATGTCCTGCTACAGGAAATGGCGCATTCAAAGCACGTGATACAAACCATGCAAACAGACATTGTGCCCACGTTGGAAACTGCTTTATCTGAAGCAAATAATGCGTTTGAGAGAGGCCAACTCAGTTACAACCAATACAGCGGCGTGCGCCGGGAATTACTTAGCGCACAAACACAGTTGCTTGAAGCGTTTGAAAGCCTGCATTTGCAGCATATTGAAATTCAACGCCTGACCGGTACATCCCTATCTCAGTGAGACAAATTATGAAAAACAATAAAATCCTTTCGTCATTGAGTTTGGCGATGTTATTAAACCTCAGCTTAGACTTAGTCAGCCTTCCGGTAATGGCAGCATCTGCGCCTGCTGCTGAACAGCCTGAACCAGAAAAAGGTCCACATCGGGGACGTATGTTACGTGATGGTGATTTCGCTTTGGAGTTGTCAATTTTCGAAACGGGCGTTCCTCCTGAATTTCGTGTTTGGCTCACCAAAGAAGGCCAACCTATCGATCCAAAGTCAGTAGATTTGAACGTTAAATTGACCCGCTTGGGTAATGTTGTTGATGACATTAATTTCTATGTTCAAGGTGATTTCCTGCGCGGTGACATGGAAATCTATGAACCCCATTCTTTTGTGGTCACCATCGAAGCTAAGCATCAGGGTAAATCTTACCGCTGGCAATATGACAACTTCGAAGGGCGTACCATTATTGAGCAAGCTGTGGCAGAGGCAATGGATATTCAAACGGCTATCGCAGGACCTGCGACCCTGCATCAAACTATCCCTGCCTACGGCACATTGGCACTGCCTGTGGGGGCGCAACGTTCTGTTTCGGCTCGATTTGATGGGGAAATTACCAAATTGCATGTGGGTTTCGGTGAAGAGGTGAAGAAAGGGCAAACGCTGTTAACGGTAGAAAGTAATGAGAGCCTGAAGCCTTATCAAGTTAAAGCGCCGTCGGATGGCGTTATCACAGAGCAGTTTGCGAATGCGGGAGAACAAACTGCCAGCCGAACCTTACTGAGCATAACAGATAGCAGCCAATACATTGCCAAGCTGGCTGTGTATCCAAGTGACTATCAAAAAGTCCGCATAGGATCAGTAGTGAACTTACAGGTTGAAGGTGTGGATAAAAACTACCAAGGCAACATTTCGTTTATCGAACCAAAGGTGCGGGATGATCAGGCTCGCATCGTGTGGGTAAACTTACCTAACGAAAAGAGTGAATTGACCACAGGCAGCTTTGTTCAGGCACAAATTGAGGTTGCGACCTTTGACGTGCCGCTTGCGGTTAAACGTGTTGGTTTACAAGGCTTTCGCGATTTTACGGTGGTTTATGCCAAAGTCGGTGAACAGTATGAAGTACGTATGCTGGAGTTAGGGCGTGAAGGCGGAGAATGGGTTGAAGTGCTCGGCGGATTAAATCCAGGCACCGAGTATGTCACCGAGAACAGTTACATCTTAAAAGCCGACATTGAAAAGTCCGGCGCATCACACGACCACTAGGAGCGTAAAACATGTTGGAGTCGATTTTACGCTTTTCGATAAAGCGAAGTTTTCTCGTACTGGTAATGGTATTAGCGATTGCCGGACTGGGGGTATGGAATTTCACTAAGCTGCCTATCGATGCGGTGCCAGATATTACCAATGTACAGGTGATTATCAACACTGAAGCAGCCGGTTATACACCGCTTGAGATAGAGCAACGGGTCACATTTCCTTTGGAAACGGCGCTAGCAGGCTTGCCGGGGCTGACCTATACCCGCTCTGTCTCGCGCTATGGGTTATCTCAGGTAGTCGCCATATTCAGTGACGAGACGGATGTATACTTTGCTCGCCAGTTGGTGAATGAACGATTATCCGCCGCCCGTTCTGAACTGCCGACAGGATTGGAGCCTCAGCTTGGCCCTATTGCTACGGGCTTGGGTGAAATATTCATGTTTACCGTTGATGCCGAACCTGATGCCACCCATGCAGATGGTTCGCCCATCACACCAATGGATTTACGCACTGTTCATGACTGGACTATCAGGCCACAGTTAATGCGGGTTCCCGGCGTTGTTGAGGTTAACCCTATAGGTGGGTTTGAACGTGAAATACTGATTGCCTTCAAACCTGAAAAGCTGCTGGCCTTTGGTTTAACCCAAGCGGATGTGGTCGATGCCATTGCCAGCAAAAACCAGAATCGAGGCGCAGGGTTTATTGAACAAAACGGTGCGCAGTGGCTGCTAAGAATCCCCGGACAGGCCGAAGATATTGCGGCAATAGGCCGTATTCCACTGAAATCGATTAATGGTTCTGCGCTGACCATTCAGGATGTTGCGGATGTCGAAAATGGCCAAGGATTACGTACTGGTGCGGCGACTCAAAACGGCCGCGAAGTGGTTATGAGTACTGTCTTCATGTTGATTGGCGAGAACAGTCGAACCGTGGCGCAGGCCGTTGGCGAGAAGCTGAAAGAAATCAACGCCAGTCTGCCTGAAGGTATTGTGGCTACCGCTGTGTATGACCGCACCAAGTTGGTGGATAAGACCTTAGAGACAGTCCAAACCAACCTATTGGAAGGTGCGCTTCTGGTCATTGTGGTGCTGTTTGTTCTTTTAGGTAACTTCCGGGCAGCCTTTTTAACCGCGCTGGTGATCCCCTTTGCCATGTTAATGACCATTACTGGCATGGTTCAGACCCGCGTAAGTGCTAATCTGATGAGCCTTGGCGCACTCGATTTCGGCTTGTTGGTTGATGGTGCGATTATTATTGTTGAGAACTGTTTGCGCAGGCTCAGCCAAAGTGCTCCATCTTCGGACCAAGAGCACGCCCCATTACCACTTAGAGAGCGCATGGAGTTGGTGTTTGATGCTACCCGTGAAGTGATCCGCCCGGCATTGTTTGGTGTGTTTATCATTACAGCTGTATACCTGCCCATTTTTGCGCTGGAAGGCGTGGAAGGCAAAATGTTCCATCCGATGGCGATTACTGTCGTCATAGCTTTATTAAGTGCGATGTTGCTTTCTGTCACCTTTGTTCCCGCCATCATTGCATTATTGTTTAAAAAGCCAGTCAAAGAAAAACACAGCCCACTGATTCGTGGAGCCGAGGCCTTATACCGCCCGGGGTTAAGCTGGGTGTTGAAAGGTCGCTGGATAGTTGTATTCGTTGCGTCACTATTGGTGGTGGTATTTGGCTATCAGGCAACCAAACTAGGAAGCGAATTTGCCCCCAATCTGGATGAAGGGGATATTGCTATGCACGCTCTGCGCATTCCGGGCACGTCACTGAGTCAGGCTATTGCACTACAGGAAACGCTGGAAGACAAAATTAAGCAGATGCCGGAAGTAGAGCGGGTGTTTGCCAAAATCGGTACCGCTGATGTGGCTACCGATGCGGTTCCACCTAGTGTGGCGGATAACTTCATTATTTTAAAACCCCGTGAGCAGTGGCCTGATCCTGACAAGAGGAAAGAGAAAATTGTCGAAGAACTCGCTGCTCTGGTTGCGCCCATACCCGGCAACCGCTACGAATTTCTGCAACCCATTCAGATGCGCTTTAACGAGCTACTGGCTGGCGTTCGGGCAGAGCTGGCCATCAAGGTATTTGGAGACGACTTCGATACTCTCACAGGTTTAGGCGCTGAAATTGAATCTGCTATTTCTCAAGTAGAAGGCATTGCCGATATTCAGGTTGAACAGACGACCGGCTTACCCATGCTGAATATTGTTTCTGACCATCAAAAACTCATGCAGCACGGTATCAGTATTGGTGATGTGCAATCGCAAGTGGCTACCGCTATGGGCGGCGCAGTTGCTGGTAAGTTTTATCAGGGCGATGTGCGCTCAGACATTGTTGTGCGCTTAGGCGAATCACGCCGACAGGATATTGATGCGCTTAATTACCTGCCCATAACGTTGCCCGATGGTCATAGCATTCCGCTACAAGAATTGGTGTCGCTGGAGCTGGTGTCCGGGGCCAACCAGATAAACCGGGAAAATGGCAAACGCCGAGTGGTGGTCACCGCCAATGTGCGTGGACGTGATTTAGGTAGCTTTGTGGCTGATATTCAGCAAGCTGTGGCGGAAGAAGTCGAAATTCCGGCCGGTTACTGGGTAGAGTACGGTGGCACTTACCAGAAGCTACAGTCGGCCTCCAAGCGCCTTAGTATTGTTGTGCCGGTTACCTTGCTAATGATCATCGGTTTGCTGATTCTGGCACTGAACTCGTTTAAAGACGCGATGATCATCTTCACGGGTGTGCCACTGGCATTAACGGGCGGAATTGCTGCGCTGTTATTACGTGATATCCCATTTTCCATCTCGGCGGCGGTGGGTTTTATCGCCTTGTCTGGTATCGCCATTTTGAATGGTCTGGTAATGGTGTCTTTTATCCGTGAATTACGCAAAGAAGGCGTGAATCTGAATCAGGCCATTTTTGACGGTGCGTTAACGAGATTGCGCCCGGTATTAACGACCGCATTGGTGGCATCACTGGGATTCATCCCGATGGCGCTCAATACCGGCATTGGCTCTGAAGTTCAGCGTCCATTGGCTACGGTGGTGATAGGCGGGATCATTTCATCCACCTTGCTTACCCTGTTCGTTATTCCGGCCTTATATCGCATTTTACACAAAGAAAAGGAGTCACTTTTGACTGACACAGAAGTATTGGAGTCGTCTGATGCCAAATAGTCTTATTAAACTCAGCTTAACTCTGCTGCTGGGCGCATTAGCCTTGATCAGCATTGATGTATTCGCACATGGGGTGGACGATAATACCCGCGCATTTCTGGAACAAAACCAAGGTGTGCAGTTTATTCCGTTTTTGTACATCGGGGCTAAGCATATGATCACCGGCTATGACCATTTGCTGTTCTTGGTGGGTGTGATCTTCTTTCTGTACCGCAGCAAGGAAGTACTGCTATACGTGACCATGTTTACTATTGGTCACAGCACGACCTTACTGTTTGGTGTGCTGAGCGATATTCAGGTTAACGCCTATTTGATTGACGCTGTCATAGGTTTATCTGTCGTTTACAAAGGCTTTGATAACTTAGGTGGTTTCAAACGCTGTTTTAACTGGCAACCCAACACGCAATGGGCGGTACTGATCTTTGGCTTATTTCACGGTTTTGGATTGGCAACCAAATTACAGGAATTCCATTTACCGGAAGAGGGGCTTATTACTAATCTAGTTGCCTTTAACATCGGAGTTGAACTGGGCCAGTTTGCAGCACTCGTGTTTATCCTGATCGCCATCAACGCTTGGCGAAAACTGCCTTCGTTCCAGCGGTTCTCAACCGTGACCAACACGGCGCTGATGAGTGCTGGTGTCATGTTGATGGGATATCAGCTTACCGGCTACATCGTTAATTAAACTTATAACAAGAGAATATTATGCAACACACTGTTAGTACAAAAACCTTAGTCAAAGCCAGTATCACCGCAACAGTTGTGGCGGCAATTGCGTTGGTGACTTTTATTCTTCCAGCGGAATACAACATCGACCCAACAGGAATCGGGCAAAAACTAGGGCTGACGACCCTTGCACAAGCGACTGAATCTGATGTTGTTGTTTCTACCAACAATGCTGATACCAATACTTCAGGCAGTCAGGAATTTCAGACCATTGAAGTCGTCGTGCCAGCCGGACGCGGTGTCGAATACAAATTTGCCATGCAGCAATATGCAAAAATGACGTATGAGTGGCTGACCGATGGTGAAGCCTTGTACTTCGATTTACACGGTGAACCGGAAGGTGATACCACCGGGTATTTCGAGAGCTATACCATTGCGACCTCTAATGAAATGAAAGGCAGCTTTACTGCTCCCTTCGCCGGTTCGCATGGGTGGTATTGGAAAAACAAATCGGACAAGCCTATTGCCGTTCAACTGTTGGTAAAAGGTCAATATGAAGTAATTGGCTTGAAACAGTAATTCAACTTACTAAAACTGGAGAATGTAATGAAAAAAACTTTATCAGCAGCAGTACTTCTTTGCGCTTTAATCAGTGGCAATGCGCTAGCACACGGCGATCATGGTGTCATTAGCGGCCAGCAGGCCACGCGTATTGCAGCTAAATCTGTAAAGCAAATGACCTTCAAAGATTTTGGCTTTGAAGTGGGTAAACTGGATGAATCGTGGAAAGACTTGACGCCTGAAAAGTTCAGTGTCGTTAGTGTTGAAGAAGAGTTCTATGTGGTAAGTGCCTCAAATTCTGATGCTGCCAAGCAAGTCTTTTTCAAGATAGCCAACAATGGTCAGGTACTGGATGTAAAAGCTAAGAACGACTTTTAAAGACGAGGATGTAGGTGGGCACTGAGAGTTGACGCCCAGTGTCTATCCATCATTTCTAGCAATATAGGTGTATCCCTTTTTGCAGACTGCTTCAATGAAAAGCGTTTACCCCAAACTTCCGCTTTCACTCATTGCCGTCATTAGAATCTCAATCTTCCAGCGACCGCTTTACGTACGGAGCAGCCCAACAGCATCGGAGGCACCTTGAGACAATAGTAACCAGACTGTCACTATCGGCTTATGCAGTGATGAGCTTCAGTCTCTCTGTTGCCGACTCAGGCCAATATTGACTATATTGCTGTGAAAACGATAACTAAAGCGCAGAAACTCAATACGGGCTTGCAACAACGTCCTTTTATACACCTGTCACTTACCTGTCATCAGACTGTCACAAGCTGATCATGTTTCATGCATAACCTCATTTGATTGCATTTCGCAATAGTTAATTTTCAGGGAGAATAATAAGTGAGTAAGTTTAAATTATCCGTTATTGCTTTATCTGTTGTAACACTTTTAACCGCTTGTGATGATGGCGATGACGGTGTCGATGGGACGAATGGCGCTGACGGCAGCAATGGTCTGACAAGCCTGGTTGTACAAACCGAACTGGCTACCGGCAGTGAGCAGTGTTGGCTGGGCGGCGTGCAAATAGATTCGGGACTGGATGCCAATAGTGATGGTACTTTAGAGGCGTCAGAAGTCAGCGATACCTCTTATGTTTGTAACCCGGACACTTTTGGCACCAGCGGCGCGCGCCTTCCTTATTCCGTGCTGCGCAACGATATGGACAATACTTTTTACCCGGGCTCAACTTTTGAAGTGCGTAACGGTGGATATGGTTCGGACCTTGATGGCCACCCAACCAACCCAATGCAATTTTATGCGTTAACCGACCGTGGCCCTAATGCCAAATACCGCACTGCTCAGGAAGGAGCGCCACACGGTAGTGGTAAAATTTTCCCGACCCCGGATTACACGCCACGCATTGGCTTATTCGAGGTTCAGGCCAATGGTTCAATTGCTAAGATCAGCGATATTCTGTTAAAAGACCGGGATGGTAACAACATTAGCGGCTTACCGAATACGCCAAGCTTAGGCGGCACGGGCGAAGTACCTTACAACACAGATCGCGAAGTGATCCGTGCAGACATGACCCAACCTTATGATGCCGATACCAACCCTGCAGTCTTTGATGATTACGGTTTAGATTCAGAAGGTTTAGTCGCTGTGTCTGACGGTACCTTCTGGGTATCGGATGAATATGGCCCGCACATTGTGCATTACAGCGCTGACGGAGTTGAACTGGAACGCATTAACCCTTTCGCTGCAGATGATCGTAACCTGTATGATCTGCCAGCTGAGTTTGGCAATCGTTGGGCTAACCGCGGTATGGAAGGCCTGACCATCACGCCAGATGAAAGCACCTTAGTAGGTATTATGCAATCGAGTCTGGATAACCCCGACAGAAACAGAACCGATATGACACGCATTGTTACGGTAGATTTGGCAACCGGCGCTATCTCACAGTATCTGTACAGACAGGAAAAAGGCTCTAATTCCAACTCTGCCATTAAAGCCATCAGCGACACGCAATTCTTAGTGTTAGAGCGCGATGGTGCATTCTTTGGCAAAACGGGCGCAGCCCAGAAACAGGTGTATAAAATTGACATCAGTAACGCAACCGATCTGGAAAGTGTCGCCGCTGCTGGCACTATCACACAGGATGATGCATTAGGCCTGGTGATTGACGGTGCTACGCTGGAAGAAGTTATCAACGACAATGCCACTGACGGCGTTTACGACCAGGGTTGGGGTATGCTGGCCAACTTAGGGATTGCTCCGGTTGAAAAGCTGGAAATGGTCGTTGATATGGTGGATGAAGTGGCATACCCACACGACAAAATGGAAGGTCTTTGGGTGATTGATGGCAGTCGCTTAGGTGTACTTAACGATGATGATTTTGCCACCTGGTCAAAATCGGAAGAAGGCGCACCACTAGGTCAAAAATATTTAGATATCAATAATACCGTGATTGATGGCAATACGCTGTACATTGTTGACAGTTTAAATCTGACTGAAAATTAATGCGCTGATGCAGCGCCACTCGCACTGAAATGGCCGCAAATTTGCACAGACTAGTCTGCGACAATTACCCTTTCAATGCTACAAAAGCACCGACTTAACTTTATGTAAGCGGTGCTTTTTTCATGCCTTTTTCTACCCTGAGTTTAAACGCGCCATTATTAGCCACTCTCGATTCGCGGGGTTATCAAAGCCCAACGCCAATTCAACAAGTGGCAATCCCACGTGTTCTAACGGTAATTGTGTAATGGTAGGCGCACAAACCTGAATATAGGAAAGATTAACACTATGTACTATCCTCTGTGACTTCTGAATTCAAGACCTGTTTCACGCATTACAAATTTAGATATGAAAAGCAATGACGAAATCATTGTTGTTAATCGAATTGGAATACGCTGGTCATTGCTACTGAAATCTTCTAGTAGATATATGAAAGCACGCCCTGAGCATGATGCATGTTTAAGCTGTGCATTGTGTTCGAGCTTCAAGTACCAAGGTCCGGTTTACGTACACAGCAGTCCGTCAGATTTGGTTCCGTTCTGTTAACTAAAGTGTTAGTTAAAGCTTGGCTTAACATGTCAAATCAATTGCTTAAGATTTTCTTTTAGCTAACCCATGCCATCTATGCATAGTTAGCTGAAGTTGAGGCGTAATCCATTTCGGTGATACTTCTGGAATCAGCTTTTTTTGTTGAATTAATCGCTCAACGACTTTAACACTTAAAGGCTCAAGTCCAGCAATCAGTGTTTCATTGCGACTATCTTTCCCAACGAGTATCCATCGATCATGTACATCTAATCCAGGTGCATATACCCCAGTCGCTAACTTATCTTCAAACTGCCAGATTGAGTCTAAAAAGTACTCATCAGAGGACATGAAATGGTCGGATAATAGCGCTTTTTCAATTGCCGAAAGCAGTGATGATTCGTCATTCACACTTTGATTTGCTCTGATATGGTCGAAAATGCACAAAGCTACTTGTTTGTATCTCGTAGGTAACATCGAACACTCTCTTGTTGCTTTGTTGATGTCCCTGTTTTGAATTAACTTATCAGACTCTTCTTTTAACCGTTGAGCTTCCTCTTTAGTGTTTGCAACAACTTCAAAAATATTATCAAACTCGAGGTTTGCTTGTATTTCAGGCGGTTCTTCCCTGTCTTTTACCAGTACCCGAAGCTCAGCATCTTCTTCAAGTCTTTCGGAAGCTTGCTCGTCGTAAGCACAATCTACGGATCCAAACTCACGGCCAACTGGCCCCCCGAGCGCTCCGTGCAGCCTTCTTTTTTTGCACCAAGCGATGGCCATCCTATCCATGATGTCTGCCGGAATATCAACAGACAATTGAGAAAAGGCGTCATCACCGGTATGTCCTTGGGTTAAACTAAATGAAACAGGGAAGTCTATAATCAGTTCTGCTGGGTTTGTATTGTCACTTGGATTTGAGGCACTGTCTTCACTAGGAAACTCTTGGTGCAAGCTATGGTTCTCGTCGCTAAAAATCCATTCAGTTCTAGTCATCATAAATCCTATTTAAATTTACGATTAGCAAGCAATCGCAATGTGCATTTAGTCGTAGCAGAAGGCTTAAGTATATACATAAATGCGTAAAGGCGATAAACGGCGAACGTTTCGCCAGTTATACATCCTCGATTGAGCGATAGTAAGTCTACAAGGATATTTCCACGTAAATCTTGCTTCCTATAAAGCACTTCACTCATATTAACTTCATCGTGTCTAAGGAGCCTTTACACTCTTGTGCGTCATGCGGCCCCACAGCTCACTGTCGACGCAAAGTTGTCATGGGCGGAGGACATATATATCACGAGAATCAAGAGTCATTAGCAAGCCCTTTAGGGCTCCAGAAGCGCAACATAAATATTCCTAAGTAAAGTCATCTAGCCTCGTTCAAGTAATAAACACACTGGGGGAGTTAGGGAGTCAGTTAAAGGTGATAAAAGTTTTCAATCACGGCATAATAAGGGGTGTAACCACAAGTGAGAACTAAGTAATCATAAAAAGCAATTCTTTAATTCTCTTTCTACTGAGTTTTTCCGTAGTGTCATGTGGTTTACCCAGTAATGCTCATGCTCAAATAAAAAAAAGCAAATCTGGCATTTGTCATGACACGTCAAGTTCATCCTACAATCGAACCAAGAGCTTCGAAGCATTTAGTACTATTGAAGCTTGCCTCGGTAGTGGCGGTCGATTAGCCAAAGCGAAAATGACATATCATCAAGCGGAAGTAGATGCGCTAAACGAAGGTAGAGCTTTTACCTTCGATTATGAAAGAGCTGATTGGCCGCACTGGACTGACGACGACAATGACTGTCAAAATACACGTCATGAAATTTTGATATTGACGTCAAGGACTTCTGTCGTTTTTAGAACTGACAATAGTTGCCAAGTCGCTGTAGGTGAATGGTATGACCCATATTCAGATGAGACATTCGTCGATTCTAGCGCATTAGACCTCGATCACATTGTTCCGCTTAAGTTTGCGCATGGCCATGGTGGCGATAAATGGTCGAGAGATAAACGACAAGTATTTGCAAATGACCCTAACAACCTCTTACTAGTCAAAGCATCACTGAATCGACAAAAAGGAGCCAAAGGCTTAGATGAGTGGTTACCACCTAATCACGCTTATCGATGTGAGTATATAGAGAGGTTCATGGACATTGTCGATGAATATAGTCTTACACTCATCCCTACCGAGAGAAGAGTCATCAATAAAATGCAAAAGGCTTGTGCTAAGAAATAACTTTCTTAACTACAGGGACAATTAAATAGAAAAACGATATAACTATACATTCGGCCAGTTACTAGTTCGTTAAGAGCGCGGTAGATTAGTTTGCATCAATATCTTGAATGGATTAATTGAATGGAATCTTTATTTACAAACGAAGTAAGAGCAATCGTCGCAGACACTTACCTTTCTTATACTTCTGACATCGATGGTGCAGAAGCGTTTAAGCGTTTCATATCAAGGCCAGCCTCACTTCTTGATGTAAAGAGAGACCCGAAGTTTGTAGCCTTAACAGACAATGAACTGATTGATGAAATGAAGCTGATGGAGCGAGATATTATTGTAGTTTTCAGCAACACTGTTCAACGCTTTATATTGAATCCATCTTTGCATTCTATTTAGCATAATTCGTTTCGTAGAGCGGGATATAGCAATATTTCGAATAAATTAAAGTATTCTAACTCTCAATTAAACCTCGTTAAAAAACCTTTATTAATCAGTATGATTTTCAGAATTTATTCCTTGAATCCTGTGCTTTAAACCATCATATTGTCATTAATAACAAAACTATTTGTTAGAGCATTAGTAGTTTAGTTGGTCGTTTTATGGTCTTAATAGGTTGCAATCTTATTGATAAGTAAAGAGCTTTCACACGTTTAAAGGTTGAATACTTTTTCCCAGTTTACAAACTAAGAGATTCGCTTTGTAAAAAAAGCCTAACTAGATCTTCGGAAACTGAATTAATAGAACTCTTGCTCGGACATTGAAAAAGCCACTGTACTGTATAGGTGAGGACTAAAGAATGGATAGCGATGCTATTAGTTCAATTGCTGAAAAATTTAACAATGACGAAAACCAGCCACTCGTAGAAGGTTATTTGAATATGTCTACCTCCACAATGTTTTCCTGGTGTCAGAGGGGGAAGTCAACTTATGAAATATCTTGCAGAGATTTCCCCCTAGCCGAAATTAAGAGACCTACCTAGCGCTTAATGGTCACATTGAAGATTAATTTTCTGAAGCGAGTTGAATCTATTTCTTTATATGAGTTCGACTTCATACGGCTGAAGACGCTACGTGTCTAATGGTAATCCCCACATTCAATTCATAGCAACAATTGCCAGTATGGGTTACCGCTTTATCACCAAGAAGCGATGTTTAAACAGCATGGTATCGAACTAAGCCGTAAAATCATGGCTGATTGGATAATCCATTGAGCTGAGTTGTTTAAAGCCCTTAATGACTAACTTCATCAACACCTGCCGCAACAACTGGTTATTGCAGCGAATGAAACCACATTGAAAGTGGTTGGGTCTGAGAAAGTGAATAGCTATATGTGGCTGTACGCCAGTGGTGCTGATTCACCAAGCGGTAATATCTCCGATACAGATACACCTAATATCGTGCTGTACGACTATCACAAAAGTCGGGCTGGGCACATTCCCACCGTAAGTTTATGGAAGCGAAGAAAGGCAGTGGCAAAGCGTATTGGGCACTCAATCATATCCAAAAAAACTCTACCGCATCGAAACCGCAAAAGCCAACGACCTCAATGTATTCGAGTCATGTGATGACTTGCCCTGATGAACTCAGTAGTCTAGAACCGAACATCGAGCAACTGTTATATGGCAGTCTGATCAGCGCTAGGTGGGATTAGCGGACATTTATGATACTACCACGTGAATTACCATAAGTTCATCTCCATGATCGCGAATTCGAAATTTGTTAGCGTAAATAAAACGGTCGTTAAATTACTACTTTGCTCACCTCACTTTACATGTCTCAATTAACTTGCCTAAACGTAAAACAATCCGTAAAGTAATCAATGTAAAGTAAACCTACCTTTGATTTTAGGATTATGATGAAAATCGGCTATGCACGAGTTAGCACGGACGAACAATCAGAAAGCGCCCAGCTTGATGCTTTAAGAGCGGCAGGTTGTGAGCGTATATACAAAGAAAAATGCAGTGGTAAATCAAAGCAACGACCAGAACTTGAACGCATGATAGATGCGTTACGTGCTGATGATGTTGTAATTGTCCAGCGACTAGATCGACTAGGTCGCAGCCTAAAGGATTTAATTGAATTACTTGATGCCTTTAAATCTGAGCACGTCCAGTTTATCAGTCTCAATGAAAACATAAACACTACCACGGCTGTGGGAGAGCTAGCGTTTCATATGATCGGCTCTATTGCGCAATTTGAACGTAGATTAATATCAGAAAGAACAAAAGCAGGCCTTGAAGCAGCGAGAGCAAGAGGCCGTAAAGGTGGCAGAAAACAAAAACTGACCCCCTCTGATATTAAAAAGGCTCAAGCTATGCTACTCGATCCAGATATGACCAAGGCTGAAGTGGCCAAGCACTTCAATGTGAGTCGGCCAACGTTAAATAAAGCGCTAGGAAATAGTTAAAAATTTTATATAAACAATTTATCAGGGACACATTAATAGTGTTTGAACAAACATTTAAAAACATCGACGACATACTTCACAAAGACGCAGGGTGCTCAAGTGAACTAGATTACACCGAGCAAACATCATGGATGCTATTCCTAAAGTACCTCGATGATTTAGAACGAGCTAAGTCACAATATGCAGAAATGGACGGAGAAGACTATCAGTTTATTATCGATGAAGAACACCGCTGGAGTAGCTGGGCTGCGCCGAAAAAAGCCAATGGTGAGTTTGACCACGATAACGCTCTCACTGGTAGCGATCTTATTGATTACGTAGACCAAGAATTATTCCCTTACCTAAAGTCATTCAAACAGCGGGCCGACAGTCCAAACACCATAGAGTACAAAATTGGTGAAATTTTTGGCGAGATCAAAAACAAAATCCAAAGCGGTTATTCGCTGCGCGACGCCCTAGAAAAGGTGGATGAACTTCGATTCCGCTCTCAAGAAGAAAAGCATGAGCTTTCGTACCTGTACGAAGTAAAAATTAAAAACATGGGTAACGCTGGTCGCAATGGCGGCGAGTACTACACACCTCGCCCGCTTATACGCGCTATGTTGTATGTGCTGCGGCCACAAATTGGCGAGACCATTTACGATGGCGCAGCGGGGTCAGCTGGCTTCTTGTGTGAAGCCTACGATTACCTCCGCCAAGGCGGGGCAGAAAAGCGCAAACTGAAAACAGATGAGCTAAATATTCTGCAAGAGCGCACCTTCTACGCCAAAGAGAAAAAGTCGCTCGCCTACGTTATTGCCATCATGAATATGATCTTACACGGCATTGAAGCACCCAACGTAATTCACACCAATACCCTTGCTGAAAACCTGCAAGATATTACACCAAATAACCAACACGACATTATTCTTGCCAACCCCCCATTCGGCGGGAAAGAACGTAAAGAAGTACAGCAGAATTTCCCGATTAAAACAGGAGAAACCGCCTTTTTATTCCTACAGCACTTTATGAAATCCCTTAAACCCGGCGGCCGTGCAGCAATTGTTATTAAAAATACGTTTTTATCGAATACCGATAATGCCGCTGTAGCCCTGCGTAAAGAGTTATTAGAAACCTGCAATCTGCATACAGTACTCGACTGCCCGGCCAAGACCTTTTTGGGTGCGGGCGTGAAAACCGTTGTGCTGTTTTTCACTAAGGGCGAACCCACGCAAAAAACATGGTTCTATCAACTCGATCCGGGCCGCAGTTTGGGTAAAACCAACCCACTGAACGATGATGATCTTAAAGAATTCGTCGAGCTTAAAAAAACCTTTGCCGACTCACCTAAGTCTTGGTCAGTTAACGTGGCTGATTTGGATCAGGCGACGTGGGACTTATCCGTTAAAAACCCAATCGTAGAAGATGAAATAACTCTGAGAGGGCCATCAGAAATCATTGAAGATATTATTTCATTGGACAAAGAGAGTGAAAAAATTCTGAAAAATATTCAGGAGATACTCAATGCCTAACTGGGTAAAGCAAAAAATTGGTGACATTTTAACGCTAGAGTATGGGAAGCCTTTAGACAAATCTCTTCGTAAGGCTGGGGGTAAATATCCAGCATATGGAGCGAACGGAATAAAGTGCTTAACCGACGAATTTTTGTTCGATGATAAAACGATAATTGTTGGTCGAAAAGGCTCTGCCGGTGAATTAACCTTAACTGAAGAACGATTTTGGCCACTTGATGTGACCTATTTTGCAAGGTTTGATAAGTCCAAATATGACTTACACTTCATATACTTCCTATTGAAGACTTTAGATCTTCCATCGCTAGCGACTGGTGTTAAGCCCGGCATAAATAGAAATAATGTTTATAGAATAGAGGTTCAAATACCCAACCTGATTGAACAAAAAAGAATCGTCGCCATCCTTGACCAAGCCTTTGCCGACATCGATAAAGCTCGGGAAACCGCCGAAAAGAACCTCGCCAACGCCCAAGAGCTTTTTGATAGTTCATTGAAGAAAATATTTAATAAGAATAAAGGGGATTGGGAAAGTGCTTCATTGAGTGAATTAATGGAGCGAGGTTGGATTAAAGGACATCAGGATGGCAACCACGGCTCTTACTACCCAAGAAAAAGTGAATTCGTAAAATCCGGCGTTCCATATCTCTCCGCTAAGTGCATTAAAAATGGCAATGTAGATATGAATCAAGCTAAATATCTTACTAAAGAAAGGGCCGCTTCACTCAGGAAAGGGATAGCTAAAGACCAAGATGTTTTATTCGCCCACAACGCGACTGTCGGCCCGGTAGCAATCTTAAGAACAGAAGAAGAGTCAGTAATTTTGGGAACATCGATAACCTATTATCGATGTAATCAAAAATATATTTTGCCAGAATACTTGGCGCAATATATGGTCTCTAGTGAATTTGTCTCACAGTATACTTCCGTAATGAGGCAGTCAACACGCAACCAAGTACCAATTACCAAACAGAGAGAATTCAGCTTCATTATACCTCCAATCGAAGAGCAAATATTAGTTGGACAGAGTCTTGCGGCTCTTTCAAATAATTTAAAGCAGCTCCAAGAGGTATACGTTAAGAAAAGCGAAAAGTTTGATGAGCTTAAAACATCACTATTACAAAAAGCCTTTACTGGTGAACTGACTAAAAGCAAAGGAGCTGCTGCCTAATGTTTATTCCGAAGAAGAAAGCTAATCGCAACGAGGCAGACACCCGTGCCGACCACATTGACCCGCGCCTAGAATTTCATGGATGGGGAAAAGACACCGATAGCCGTATTCGTCGGGAATATCCAATTACACTTGGCCGCATACTAGTTGGAGGCAAACGCACCAAACCACTGAGTGCAGACTACGTACTTATGTACAAAGGTCAGCGCCTAGCCGTAGTGGAGGCAAAAAAAGAAGGCCTAAGTTACGCTGACGGCGTTCGTCAAGCACTAGACTATGCCAAGCGCTTACAGTGCAGATTTGCCTATGCCACTAATGGTCATGAGATTTACTTAATAGACATGCTAACAGGTGAAGAAGGTCTAGTAGACAACTACCTTTCACCTGCTGAAATGTATGCACGAATTATTAACGAAGAGCCCAGTGACACCCCAGACTTCAAACGGGTATGGCAAGAGGGCTTTGCAGCTATTCCTTTTGAAACTAAGGGGGATTGGCAACCACGTTACTATCAAGAAAATGCAATTACCAATGCATTGAATGCTATCTCTGCGGGTAGTCCAAGAGTACTCCTTACGTTAGCGACAGGTACTGGTAAAACTTGTATCGCGTTTCAAACCTCTTGGAAGCTGTTTCAAAGCCGCTGGAGTTTAACAGCACAAAGAAATCCAGATGAGGCAAAGCGCCGTCCTCGTATTTTATTCTTAGCTGACAGAAACATACTAGCCAATCAAGCATTCAATGATTTTGGCCCATTTGGTGAAGATGCAATTGTACGGATTACCCCAGCAGATATTAGAAAACGTGGTGGAGTGCCTAAGAATGCTAGTGTCTTCTTCACTATCTTTCACACCCTGATGAGTGGGCCAAACTCCACAGTTGAAGAAGACGAAGAAGCAGAGTTGGTTGAAGATGAAAACGCCTACTACAAACAGTATCCACGTGACTTTTTCGACTTAATCATTATTGATGAATGTCACCGTGGTGGTGCAAGCGACGAGAGCACCTGGCGACGCATCATGGAATACTTTGAGCCTGCGGTGCAGATTGGATTAACAGCAACTCCTAAACGCCGAGTGAATGCCGACACTTATCGCTATTTTGGCGATCCTGTTTATAGCTATACGTTGAAAGAAGGTATTAACGACGGTTACTTAACACCATTTAGAGTGTTCCCAATTGTCGGCACTATGGATGAGTATGTATATACCGAAGGTGACGGTGTGGTAGTTGAGGGTAACCCAGAGCCGGGCCGAGTATATCGAGAAGGCGACTTTAACCGTATTATCACCATCCCCGAACGTGAAGAAAAGCGAGTTCACTATTGGATGGATGCATTCAAGCCCAATGAAAAAACCATTGTGTTTTGTGCCACTCAAGAACATGCAGGACGCGTGCGCGACTATATTAATCAATATGCTAAGCATAAAGGATGGACGACAAATAACAGCTATTGTGTGCGTGTTACAGCTAATGATGGCCAAGCTGGTGAAAATGACCTAAATACCTTCTCAGATAACGAGAAAACCATTCCGACCATACTAACAACCTCTAAAAAGCTCTCTACCGGTGTAGATGCTAGAAACGTTCGCAATATAGTGCTGATGCGTCCATGTAACGACATGGTTGAATTTAAACAAATCATCGGGCGTGGTACGCGGATGTATGAAGGGAAAGACTTCTTCACCATTTATGACTTTGTTAAAGCACATCATAATTTTGCTGATCCCGAGTGGGATGGTGAGCCATTACCACCTCCAGAATTATGTGATGTCTGTGGAGATACCCCTTGTAGTTGCGAACAGGAACCATGCGATGTTTGTGGCTTTTCTCCTTGCAATTGCCCTACCGAACCATGTGGCGTATGTGGTAGAGAGCCATGTATATGCTTGCAGCCACCCTGTGAGCAGTGTGGTGAGAGCCCATGTGTATGTGTACCCGAACCATGCGGGGTATGTGGTGAAGAGCCATGTATTTGTAACCGAACTGAGAAAATTCTCATCAAGTTAAGCGATGGGAAAACACGTGAAATTAAGCACATTAAGTCCGCTATGTATTGGTTTGGTGATAAACCTATTACTGCAAAAGAATTTATCGAGCGGTTATTTGATGACTTGCCAAAGTTCTTCGAAGATGAAGATCAATTAAGGGCTATTTGGAGCGACCCAACTACACGCGAGAAACTACTCGAAAACTTGACAGAGGCTGGTTACGACGAAGATAAACTTGAAGGAATGAAAGACCTAATCGATGCCAAAGACAGTGACGTATACGACGTGCTGCGCTACGTAGCGTTTGCCGCAGAAGCACTGACACGCAAACAACGTGCTTCAACTGCTCACCCAAAGATTAGCGCAACTTATGCAAGTGATAAACAGCAACAGTTTATTGATTTTGTACTAGACAAGTATGTGGAAGATGGAGTTACAGAACTATCTAGGAAGAAGATGCGCAGCCTGATAGACCTGAAATACGGCACAATCGATGATGCAATCGCGGAATTAGGCCAGCCTTCAGAAATCAGGGAAACCTTTGTCGGGTTTCAGAGGTATTTATATGAATAGCCAAGAACTTGATGAGCAAATGCATTGTTCATATAACGAAGATATTAACGTATTATAAATTGTACAGCTGCATTACAGCTGTGAATTTGATTATAAAAATAAAGCAGGGAGCTGTATGGCAGTCTTAAACTCAGGTGTGATTGAATCACTTCATATTGAGAATTTTATTTATCATGTCATTCGTCATGATTTAGATGAGCCATCTTTTAACGATGAAGTCGCTTTAGAACAAGAGCAAAAAGAGTTTTTTGAAAAGCAAATCAGGCGAGCCTGTGAGGGAACTCAGTTTTTATTCTCTAATCCTCAATATAATAATTGTTGTATCGACTGTGTCGATATTTTAAATGATACAACGTCGTTAGTCCCTAAATCACGAATGCTAGCGCAGCGATTTTTTACGGCTCACAACCTAACAATGAGTGATGGAATTTTCATAGTTGCTGTCGTTTCTGTTCTCATTGGGGATGAACGCTATAAGTTACTTTCTTTCCTCAAAATTGACTTTACAACCGTATACCAGCAAAGGCGAAACAACGTTGATGGAAGGCAAATCGTTTCTCTCACAAGAATCCTCGACTCCTTGGCTGATACGCCTAGGGCGTTACAAAAGTGGGCTATTATAGATCCGGGAACTGAGTTTGCGTGGGATGTTATTGCTCTACAGCGCGGTAAAACTGGTAAGGATAAAGATACGAACGAGGCAATATCTGACTATTTTAGAAGCTTTTTGCAAGTAATTGTGAGGGACAATCCTTCTTCTCTAACGAAAAAAACTGTTGCCAGTACATCAGATTGGTCGAAAGAAGTTGCAGGCATGTTGCCATCTCATGTTAAACATACTGATATTAAAGCTCGATCTGTTTCATATTTTGATTCACATGAGCAGTTTGATACAGACAGCTATACTGATCATGTGCTGGGAACGTTTATTCCCTTAGAACTGATGGAAGATGGCTTGTCTGATGAGCAACAACAAGATAAAGAGCGATATCAACAATTACAGACTGAGTGTAGAGCTTCGCTAGTTAGTATGCTTACTGAAAAGGAAATTGCTGGGCAAGTGTTCGAATCTCGTCCCAATTCAATACCTAGCTCAAACAGGAAAAGCAAATTAGTTACAGGTGAAGATGTAACCATATTTTTTAAAGGTGAGTTGACCGAAAATAATATCAACATCACTGAAGATAATGGTGAAAAAATTATAACTATTCGTACAACTCAGTTTGAAATGACCTAAGTATGCTGGAAACGTTAAGAGTCCTTATAGAACATACAACGATGTCTGAACTAGATGACAGAGTTGAGTTTTCATTCAAGCCATCACAAATCCGAGCTCTAGAAAATATTGAGGTTAACCAGTTTTCTCCTTTTAAATTACGCTGGGAGCGAGAGCTACAGGATGATTGGAGTGAGTTTGACAGAATTCCTGATGACGCGAATTGTAAGGCGATAATAAGTAAGCATGAGATCCTTGAAAGTGAAGTCATTACGGATGTAAATGACCATGTTCAAAAACTACTGTTCCTATCTGAGGTTTTTTATCTCAATTGGCTGCAAAAAGTTACGTCAGAAATGTTTAGTAAGGATGGCTGCCTCAACAAGTTTAGCTCAACTGTAATCTGGCTAGGGTTTGGTGACATACAAGTCCAAGGCAAGCGCTTGTCTATTATATCTTTGGATAGAAAACCCTCATCGATATTTAAAAATGACGATAATATTGCAATTCCAAGTAGCACGGATATCAAGGCTCAAACACATTTTGTTGGGCAAGCAGAAACAATCTGTGAGCCACTAAATTATCGACTGCCAAGTAACGTAAAAGCATGCGCTTTAACTCAACCCTTTTATAACGCTTACGAGCAACTACTTTGTGTCGCTTTATCAAAAGAGTTCTTAGGGTCAAATGACATCGTCATATCTGGAATAAAGCGCTTAAACATGAAACTGGTTGGTGAAGATCATAGCTGCGATTTATCCCAACTAAAAACATTAGAATCTGTCGTTTCCTGGATTTATGAAGAACGAATCCAAGTTCGATTGCTCTTGGTTATGGATCGAGTGAGTCTAGATTTAGTTGATAACACCTTCCTAATTCCAAGCATTTATGCTCACTTAGCCAATGCCCTTGAACAAGCCAAAGATAAATATGAATTCGTTATAAAAGATAGAAAAGAAGCTCATGCAAAAGAGCTATCTGACTTTCAAAAAGATATTAAATCAGCTACTGACGGATATTCGAAATCAACCAATGATTTGGTATCAGGGTTGTTTAAAGATGCTTTATCAGCAATTTTTTTCTTAGCAATTATGCTTTTCTCACGCTTAATAGGAAAAGAAGAACTACTTGATTCTGAAAACGTTCACTGGTTATTTAAGATATTAGCAGGCTATTTACTCGTTAGCCCATTGATTCGAATTTACTTTGAAAGGCAATCATTGATTTTAGCGTTGAGTGACTTATCCCATTGGAAGGACACCACCCGAAATCACATTTCACACAAAGATGTAAGTGATCTTATTGATTCCAGAACATCCCCATATAAGTGTTTGTATCGAAAAGCTATGCTTTTGGTAATCTTATCTTCAATAGCACTATCAATATTTGCTTGGAATATACCTAGCATATTGAATCATGACGGTGTCTTAGAAGAACAGTCGAAATCAGAAGTGACTCCATCATCAGAGCTTCCCGCAACAAACCTGAATTTACTTAAAGGCGCTTCAGAAGATAAACACGCAGAATCAGAAGTCAATCACAAACCTGAGTCATCAAAAGATATTGAACAAGAATCACCTAAAGCATCGATAAAAAAGACAGAAAACAAATAATAAATAGGGAAACGATGTCTCGAAAAAAGTTTATGGAATCGCATGGAGCCACGAATCGAAACGATCGCTATGGATGGGCTTTTGTCAATCATGCCGATAAAGTAGTTATCTTTGGTGCTTGGGATGTTCATACTGAACCCGACAGGGCGCTAATAATGTCCGCAAATTGGGAGCGAAATGAGTTAGGGCGAAAGCAAAACGCTTATGGCGAAGCTATAGAGTATATTAGACTCGTTGAAAATGAAGGTTATTCGTTAAAGACATTCCCTATGATATTGGGAGAGGAATATGACAAAAAAACTGGAACAACAAGAGCAAAGATAAAAGATTACATCGCGGTTGTCTCAGATATGTCTCTCGAGGTTATAAATGGAGATTATTACGCTGTTGGCAAACATGATGTAAAGTACTCAAAAAAGCCCTCTCCGAGCGTTGCTCAAGACGTGAGCGACATTTTCGACACGACTGTTGATAAAACTGAGCGAGAGAGCTTGGTTTTAGCTCGTGTTGGCCAAGGTAAGTTTAGACAAAATGTGATTGATGCTTGGGGTAACGGTGAAAGTTGTGCTCTGACCCTTACGAGTATTCGTGAAATGCTGATCGCATCGCATATAGTTCCTTGGTCGAAATGCAACAGTAATGAACAGCGGCTTGATGGTGCAAACGGGATATTGTTATGTGCCCATATTGATAAGCTTTTTGACGCGCACTTACTAACTTTTGTTAAACAAGGCTCAAAATTCATTTTGAAACTATCGTCTAAGATTGACCCATCCACATTAAAAGGCTTGGGTATAGAAGCCGGTTATGAGTTATGTACTGACCGATTAAGCAATCTACACCGAGAACGATTTGAAAATTATATAGCTGAGCATAATAGTCTTTTTATGCAAAAGGCTAATAGTTAGTTTAAATGGTTCGCTCTGTTAAAGGTGAATACTCAGTTTTTGTATAGTAAAACTGGTTTTGAGGCCAATTCATCGCTTTGCTACACAAAAAACAAAATTATTGTTTATTAAAATTGGTTTTTAACTTGGCTTTACTCTAATATTTTAAGGGGCTTTCACTCACTCACTCATTAGGTTGTGGTGTCTTTTTGCAATTTATTACCCTTTTAAGAAAAAACTGTTCACGTGTTGAAAATATTCTAAGAGCCGCTTTAATAGCGGCTCTTTTTTTGAGCTAAGTTCGTCCAATTATGAGATTGGTGCCCGCCATTCTTCCCCCGATTACCTTAAAATAATTTCATCATATTCCCATTGTTGTTTTCCCATAAACGCGATGAGTGAGCTTTAAGAATTACGTGTAAAAGGTTGGGTTTTTTGCAGTGTCAGTAGTAGTAACCTTGGTGGCTTTTGTTTTGTTGTGTCTTAAAAGCAGCGTGCTGTTTGCGCAAACAGACGGCGAATGTGAAGGGGAAAGCTGCGCCTCCAAAAAGCCTACAGTAGTATGGTTGCGACCACCCGAGCTTGGAATTGAAGGCAGTGGTGTCAGTATCACTTCAGGGCCGATCTATGACGTCATGGCGTACCTCTCTACACACCTGCATAACTATGAACACCAATTTGAAGCTTATCCGGTTAAACGCGCATGGTCGTTGGTACAGCATCAACAATCCGCACAAAAAGTGTATTGTTTTTATGGCGCCGCTTACCAAGAAGAACGCGCTGAGTGGGGATATTACTCCCAGCCAACCTCTATAAACTTACCGCTACTCATTGTTGCAAGAAAAGCGCTTCAGCCTTCATTGAAAAATGAATTAGATACCGCGCAGTCTCAGCCAACGCAGGGATATTTTGAATCCATTTCTTTACGCGCTCTGCTTCAGCAAAATTTGAGAACGGTACTCTACAACGATGTGAATAACGTATACGCCGATACCGTTGAGCAATGGGCTACAAAAAACAATGTGGTTCGTTTAAATGGGTTAGGCAAAGACTTAGGCATGCATACCATTGCCCTGCTGGAAAGTGGGAGAATAGATTTTGGCTATGTAGGGCACCGCGAGCTTTCAGCATTACCAGAAGAAGAACTCGATGCGCTTAATGTTTATCAAATCAGTGAACTGTCCCAGCAGCTAAGAGGAACAAAGCGCTTACTGTGTTCTAAGAGTGAGCTAGGACAAGCGGTAACGAGTGATCTAGACAGCGCGCTAACTCACATTACATCTACGCCTATAAAAAGCCAAACCTTAAGAGACATTAACTTTGTGGCAGATGGATACCCTTTATTTCTTAAACCACTTTTTGATGAAAGGTGGAAGCAATACCTTTCAAACTGAAGGCTTTCAAGGTTTTACGTTTTACCATTACTTTCACGACAATTTATGCGTAAAGCAGCCTATTTTATTACCTCCCCTTATTCTTCTTAATCAACAATAATAATAGTGTTTGGCTTGTGTGATACCCGTGACGAGGTATTATAAATTTGCCTGTTAATAACGAGAAAATTCCCCAAATTATGAAAACGTTATCCCTGCTTTTTGGCGGTGCTGTTCTGGTTTCAGCGACCGCGGCCATATCTCCTTCGGTATCAGCTGCTCAAACTCTTTATAAGCCGTTTCCAGCCGACGTAATGCCATCGTTAAGTGAGAAAGGTAACTATGATGTTGGCGTAAAGACAATCGAAGCGGCTTATCCTGCTAAAGTAAAAGACATTGCTGGTAATGAAGTCGAGCGATCACTTACTTTGGAGGTTTGGTATCCTGCAGCAAGCTCGGCTCAAAAGGCCACGTACATTAATGAAACAAGAAGTGGTCAGGTGTTTGAGGTACAAGCTGATGCAAGCCGTGATGCGCCTATAGCCGCTGCTGACACTGATTTTCCGGTAATAGTTATCTCTCATGGTTATACCGGTTACCGCACCCTTATGTTTTATTTAGGCGAACACCTCGCGTCTCACGGTTATGTAGTAGCGGCAATCGACCACACAGATTCCACAAACAAAGATGTTAATTTTGCAGAAAATCCGTATTCAGGTTTTCCAAGTACGTTATTAAATCGTTCACGAGACCAAGTTCTTGCATTGAACAGCATCAGCGAAAATACCTTTTTTAAAGAGAGTGTGGATGCAAGCAAAGCGGGAGTGATTGGCTATTCAATGGGGGGCTACGGCGCAGTTAGCACGGTAGGAGGATGCTATGCTTTTAACGACCAAACCGCTGCAACCTTCACTGGTACACAAGATCCTAAAACGGCGGCGTTAATTAAAGAAGCGCTTAACACCTGCGCAGGTGGCAAGGCCAGTAGCGAAGAAGCATTACCAGCCTGGAAAGCGGCGCTAGCACTGGCGCCATGGGGTGGGCAACATCAGCTATTTGATGTTCAATCGCTAAACAATATTAAAATTCCTGTTCTTTATGTTGCTGGGGACAACGACGATATTTCTGGCTACAACGGTATAAAGTGGTTATTCGATAATACCGGCAGTAAAGAATCTAAGTTATTGACCATTAAGAATGCACGCCACAATGTTGCACCTCACCCTGCACCTAAAGAAGCTTATGGCAGTGAATTTGATTTGGGAAGTTACATTGAGCCGGCATGGGAAGTGCAAAAGCTTAATGCCATTAACGAGCATTTTGCGCTTGCGCTTATGAACTGCCATGTGAAAGGTTTAAAAGATGATTGTGAATACCTGAACGTGAGTGGCAGTAGTGCCCAAGTACCCGTAGATGGCAAAAAGCCAGAGCCTTGGAAAGGGTTTGACGATCGCTGGGCGTTAGGCTTGGAGATGCAAAGCAAGTAAGCACCACAAAAAAGCGAGCAGCGGCGTAACACCGCTTAGCTCGCTTTAGCTTCTAGCTTTCGAGTCGAGCCTTTAGCTCTATACCGCTTTAACGGTATAAATCAATGCAGTTTGTGGGAAGAGCACCGGCAGCTGCATACCGTATTTCATTAATACTTCGCCAGAGAATACTTGCCCTTCAGTTTGTTGCAAAATAGACGGGGTGTATTCTTTTAGCTTTTCAGGCCAAACACGCTCAATGGTGTATTGTTTGTTAGCATCAAGACCTGCAAAGTAGAAGCGGTTTGGCGTAGTGCGAACAGTTTCCATAACGCTGTTATATGCAAAAATACCTTCTTGCTTGTCTTTAGACACATAACCAAATTTTACGTTCATGCCGTCATCGTCCATGCGGAAAAGGTCGCCGCCGTGGGTGATATGACGATACTTTTTGTAAAGTGAAATAGCGTCGGTAAGTACGCTTTGCTCGTGGTCAGTAAGTTCACGTGGGTCCATCTCTATACCCATATGGCCAAACAAGGCTACTGCCGAACGAATCTCAATAGGTAAGTGTCTACCCGTTATATGGCAGTCGCGCGGGCCAACGTGTGCGCCCATTACTTCAGACGGGAAGAAATAAGAACAACCACGCTGAATATACAAACGGTCTAGTGCGTCGTTAGAATCCGACGTCCAGAAACGATCTGTGTGTGGCAAAATACCTAAATCTACACGGCCGCCGCCTGAACAACAGCTTTCTATCTCAATGCCTGGCTTCGCTGCCTTAACGCGGTCTATTAAGCTGTAAAGCGCAGCCATTTGACCATGCATCGCAGGTTTACCGTGAAGGTTGCCAGGGTGGTTTACGTCGCGGTTCATGTCCCATTTGATGTAGCTGATTTTGGGGTACGTCTTCAGTACATCAGTAATCACTTTATAAAGGTACTCAACCACTTCAGGGTTGGTTAAATCCAATACGTACTGATTTCTGAAAGGAACGTGAGGGTTATTCTCGGTTTGCAGCGCCCACTCTGGATGTGCGCGGTAAAGGTCGCTGTCAGGGTTTACCATCTCTGGCTCAAACCAAATACCGAATTCCATGCCAAGGCCAGTAACATGGTCAATTAGCCCGTCTAGTCCTTCAGGATAGATAGCTTCATCAACAAACCAGTCGCCAAGCCCTGCCTTGTCGTTTCTGCGCCCTTTAAACCAACCATCATCTAACACAAAGCGCTCAATGCCCAGTGGTGCAACTTTATCGGCTAAGGCTTTAAGTTCGTCTTCGTTATGATCGAAATAAATTCCTTCCCATGTGTTGTAGTGCACTGGGCGAGGCTTCGACTCAGCACTGTGGTTTAGCACGTTGCTGCGAATAAAGTTATGGAACTGTTGTGATAGCGAAGAGAAACCTTCACAGCCATAGCCTGTGTAAAGCACGGGGGATGTATAGCTTTCGCCAGCGTTAAGTACCACTTCACCTGGAAATAATAACTCACCAAACTGCACATAGCTTCTGCCATCAGCCATAAGCTCGGCGCGAAGCTTGTGGTTTGCAGAAGCGCCAAGGTGATAGCCATAGCACTCACCGTTAAGTTCACCCGTGCCTTGAGGGAATGCAATCAGACCAGGGAAGGTGTCGTGAGATGTTTTGCCTCGGCGATTTTCACGTACATAACTTCCAAAGAAGAGATCGTGATCTTTGGTTTGAAACTCTGCTGACCAGCGGCCTTCAAATGTTTTAATTTTGCTTACGGAAGTAGGCAAGGGCAGGCTAGCGGCATTCAAATAGCCTAAATTGAGCGGTGTTTCGCCACTGTTTTCGAGACGAGAAACGTATTTTACTACGCTCGTTTTGTTATCGAGCTCAACAGTTGTGACAAGACGCATACCGCGGCGAGCGTCTTCGCTTACGAAAGCAACAGACTGTGCATCTTCATTTATTTCGGTCAGGCTAAAGCCTGCTGACCACTGGTCGGCATCGCCCGACACTTCAAGACCTGGCCGACCCGTCCAGCCGTCACCGTGAGTCGGTACCAACGTAATCGGCGGTTCAATTACAGGAGCGCATTTGGCTTCTTGACGGGTGTTTAAAACGCTCAGCATTTCTGGTGTTGTACTGTCACTTAATGGCGCACCATAGTAAATGACTTTGGGCATACGACCCTGGCAGTCGAATATTAATGTGGCTTTCTCGTTCGACAAACGAACGAATGATGTGAGTGACGACATAAAAACCTCATTTTACATGCCTAGATGTTTATAGCGCATGTTGTTAAAAGAAAAGATGACTGAAAAGTACAGAAGGAACATCCGTACGGTTTTATGGTTTTACAACGGTTTATCGAGCTTAATACCTGCTTTCTTGCACGGTCGTCGAGTGATTAAATCTGTTTCAATCACGCTAACAGAGTCTCCTCTCTGCTTTCATCTACTTCACAGCGTGTGGCGGAACAAAAGTGCGGAACAAACCGTACTTTTGTTCCGCCACAGCCGTAGTAATCCTAGTTATCTGAACCAGCCAATATATGGCTGACCTTATTAGCCGTGTGCTTCTTCGCTCTCTATCAAACGACCACGCCATTCTGCCTTTTGCTTAAATACAACCCGATTTAAGACAAGGGCGAGGGCAATACAGCAAACCAATGTGACCAACATCAGGTGAATGTAGTGCAGGCCGAAAGGAGCGTGTACAAAGCTAAAGAAAGCGTATAGACCCACACCAAAGACAACTGCCGCTATTCCCGCGTTGGCGTTTACGTTATTAAATAGTAATCCAACAATAAAGATGGAAAGAATAGGCATACTTAACAACCCGAAAAGTTGTTGAAGCAAGTTGATGATGCTTTCTGCTTGCGCGTACACAGGAACCATAACTAGCGACACAATAGTAAGCGCCGCGGTCACAAAGCCGCTTAAGCGTGCAACGTTTGGCTTCTTCTGAAAATACGCCTCGTGTATATCGCAGACATAAAGTGCAGTCGCAGAGTTGAGGTTACTGTTGTAAGTAGTGAGTACTGCGGCAGCGAGGGCCGCTGCAAATACACCTGATAGCCAGCTAGGTAAAACATCACCTACCAACGTACCGTAAGCGGCATCGTTGATATCGCCGTACAGCTTATACGAAATGATACCTGGAACTACGATAATGGTAGGAACAACGATAAAGCGGATGATCGCCGCTGCGTATACGCCTTTCTGTGCTTCTTTTAAATTAGGTGCAGCCATGGCGCGCTGAGTGATTACCTGATTCGTACTCCAGTAGAAAGTCTGGATAAACACCATACCGGTTAATAACGTGTGCCATGGTAGAGGCGAATCATTATCGCCAATTAGGGTTAAGCGTTCGGCAGGTATGCCCGAGAAATCAAAATCGATTGCGAATAGTGCAAGAACGACAACAACAATCGCCATAGTCAAAAGCAATACGCCAGAATAGGTATCCGAAACTGCAACCGCGCGAAGCCCACCAAAGATAGCGTAGAAGGCACCAATCAATGCAAAAGCGGTCGCAACATACATAAGTGGAATGTCTACATTGAACATGTTAATCATGAAAAGCGAGCCGGTGTAGATTACGGCAGGCATGAAAATAAGGCTGCTACCTAGGAAGAAAAGAAGGCCTATTAGTGCTCTTATATGCTTGTTGTTATAGCGCATTTCCAGCAATTCGGTGGTTGTGGTGCACTGATAATGATAATAAACGGGAAGAAAAACTCGCGCGAGAATGATTAGGCCCGCCACCGCGGCAAATTCCCACCACGCAAGCAGTGCCATTTGGTTACCGTTCATCCCTACAAGTTGATCGGTACTTAAATTAGTTAACGTTATTGAGCCCGCGACGTATATCCATGTTAGTCCGCCGCCAGCTAAGAAATATTCTTTGTTTTCGTTGGCTTTACTATGCCCATGACCGCGACACTTTAAATAGGTAAGAAGCCCGATAAGTGCGGTGATGAAAATAAAAACGACAAGTTGGGTTAAGCTGCCTGACACGAAAAACTCCTCAGCAGAATAAAGACAAAAGGGGGCAACAGCGCCCCCTTGATAGACTAGTTGTTATTAGAAGCTAGCACGAACACCAACAGCGTAACGAGCACCGTCAGCAACTTGTTGAACGAAATGTTCTGATAAGCGACCGCGACGCGTTAGCTCTTCGTCAGTAATGTTAATGCCTTCGAAGAATACCGTAAGAGACTCAGTTACATCGTAACTTACACTCATATCAACTTGGGTGTAAGTCTCAGTGAAACGAGGCTCAGTACCACCAAGAGTACTTACCGCTTCTTGCATAAAGGTTTCACGATTGTTCAGTGCAACACGCGCTTGGAACGCATCTTTTTCGTAGAACAATGTAATGTTTTGTGAGTTACCTAAACCTGGAAGGCTAAATTCTGCATCTGAGTTAACGATAGTAGCATTAGCTTGGATACCGAAGCCGCTTTCAAGCGTGTGCAACCAAGCAAGCTCTAAACCTTCAACTTCAAGCGTATCGCCGTTACGAGGGCGCAGAACGCTAAATACATACTCGCCACTTTCTAAGAAAAGAGACTCATCAGCAACATCACCTGCAATGAAGTCTTCCACTTCTTTGTTAAAGGCTGCAGCTGAGAAGTAGCTAGTATCGTCGTAGTACCATTCTAAAGATACATCCCAGCTGGTGGCTTTATATGGCTTAAGTTCAGTGTTACCCGCTTGTGCTTGCAAGTTACCCGGACGGCTCACAGTAACATTAAATACAGGCACTAAGTCATCCATCATTGGACGCGTTAGCGTTTCAGAAAACGCATAACGTAGATATAAATCGTCTGTTAACTGTAGCTTAACGTTTAAGTTAGGAAGCAGCGAAGAGTAGCTGTTTTTCTCGTTAACCGGCGCACCTACTTCTGTTTCATAAACTACATTAAGGTCTGACGGATCGTTAGGGATTGGCTGAAGATCTCTTACAATCTGACTTGTCCCGTCTACTGAAGTGTCAGTTTCGCTGTAGCGGAAGCCAAAATTCACATCAAGTGGCATCTCTGAGATTTCAGTAGTGAAGTAGAATTGTGCGTACGCACTTAATACTTCTTCGCTCACTACGAATGAGTCATTGCTTGGCTGTGGGTTGCCGATATTTGTTGCATCAATCGCTGCGCGAACGTCGTCAAACGATTCACCTGTAGCGTCTGCAATTTGCTGTACTGCTGCATCAGATGTTGCGTAGTCAAAGAACGCTTCAGGGTCATAAGTTAGCCACTGATTAGGCACACCGCCGAAGTAGTTTTGTGCAGTAAATACACTTAGAAGCTCGTCAGGAAGATCGAATGTGTAGCCGCAATAAATGTCACAACCAGAAGCGAACAAGCGAGTATTAGATTTTTCACGATCTTGGAAATAGATACCGAAATCTGCTTTGTAGAACGCATTGTCTGAATCAGGTACCCAAGAGAAGTCTGCACGGTACTCACTGATGGTATCTTCCGTGTCAAAACCGTTGCGCTCATTGTAGTGCATACGACCTAGTGACGGTGTTTGTAAAGCGGCATCACCACCGGCAACAGTCAATGATGGAGTAGCACCTGTGAAATCTACACTGTATTCGTTGTTATAACCCACAACAGTGAAGAAGTTGTCACCGCCACTGCTGTCTTCGGCAGTTGAAGTTGAGATATCAATGTTTGCTGTTAAGTTGTCGTTTACTAACCACTCAAAGTTTGCACCGAAAGCCTGGATTTCAACATCTCGGCCGTAGCGGCGGCGAATAAAGTCAGTCGCACCACCAACACCGTCTACAACGGTGCTTGTTACACCTGATAGGCTACCGTTGTCAGTGAAAGACATGTTGTCGAGGTTGCTATCAGAGAACCAGTGGCCAACACTGTGTGCGTCTGAGTCAACTTCAAATTTAGAGTAAAGACCATCTAAAGTAAGCGTCATGTCATCGTTAGGAGCATACTGAACAACAAGGTTACCAGATGTTCTTTCACGATCGACTAAATCAACGATTTGGTCAAAGTTCTGCGGAATGTACACACCGTTGAACTGAGCATTGTCAGCGTAATCAGGGTTATCTAGCTCAGAACGATTGGTTAGGCTTACTTCAGGACGCCAGTAGCGCGTTTCTAGCATGTTTGTTTGTAGCTTACGCTGTTGGAATGATGCAGCAGCTAACACACCTAGTTTACCATCCATAAAGGTATTGGTAATTAAGCCCGACATTTGTGGCGTTGTTTCTTCAGAAATGTCTTCGTACATGCCTTTTACACTTGCAACGGCCTTGAAGCCGTCAAATGCGAATGGGCGAGCAGTTGTGATTTCTACGGTTGAACCGATACCACCTTCTTGCATAGAAGCGAGAGGGCTCTTGTAAACTTTTGCACCGCTAATAAGTTCAGCTGGAAGCGTATCGAAACTAAAAGCACGACCTTGGTTTTCTGTAGCAATTTGGCGGCCGTTAACAAGTACGGTGTTAAAATCTGGGCCGAAACCACGCACAGTAATAAATTGACCTTCACCACCTGAACGATCAATGGCAACACCAGTAATTCTTTGTAGTGATTCAGCTACGTTTTGGTCTGGAAATTTACCTAGGTCTTCAGCCGTAATACCGTCGTAAACAACATCAGATGCTTTCTTATCTAGCATTGATGCTTTCAGAGAGCTGGTAAAACCTTTAACTTCGATAACTTCCACTTCTTTATCAGTAGCAGTAGTTGCTTCCTGTGCCAGTGAAATAGGGGCGTGTAGGGCAGAGGCGATAGCAACACCTAAAAGTGAGCGTTTCGCGATAGGGCCTAACTGTGATGTGTTAATTTTATGTGTCACTGTGTTTTCTCCGTGAGTAGGCTACGTTTTAACGTACTTTGCACTTAAATTACGTTTTTAGTATGTGCGGATCAAGCTTATTAACAATACTTTTACACATTTAACGTTATATTTTCGTGATTATTATTTGTAACTTTATGAAAAATATAGCGTTTCTGATTTAAGGTAAAAGGTGAAACGTTTACCTTGGATCCAATACTAGCACAAAATGACAATGTAATTACAATGTTATAAAAAATTTTTTTGTATAAAAAAAGTGCGGCCTATAGCCGCACTTTATTAACAATCAGAAAAATAAAGGAAAATTAGCTGCAGCGGATACGGTCGACGGCGGCTTTCCAACCATCATAGGCTTGATCACGTTCTTGCTTGGTCAATCTTGGAGTAAAAACGCTATCACTCTTCCAACAATGGGTTAAATCGTCGATTGAATTGAAGACACCAGCCTGTAATCCTGCTAAGAAGGCAGCACCAAGAGCGGTGGTTTCCGTAATCTCAGGGCGCTCTACTTCAGCGCCCAATATGTCTGAAAGAAAGCCCATAACCCAATCATTACGCGACATACCGCCATCTACACGAATAGTTGTGGGGCGAGCGCCATCGCTTTCCATTGCTTTTTGCAGGTCCTTAGTCTGATAGCAAACAGACTGAAGTCCCGCTGCAACGATTTCGCTAATGCCTGTGTCGCGGGTTAAACCTAAAATTGCGCCACGGGCATCTGGATCCCAATAAGGTGCGCCTAAACCAGTAAATGCCGGGACAAGGAACACGCCGTTATCTTGTCTTGCTCGCTGTGCAAGTGCCTCCGATTCGGCGGCATCGTCGATAAGCTTCAGGCCATCTCTGAGCCATTGAACGGTTGCGCCGGCCATAAAAATACTGCCTTCAAGCGCATAAGTCGTTTTGCCGTTTAAACGATACCCAACGGTGGTGAGTAATCGGTTTTTCGATTGCAAAGGGGCGTCACCAGTGTTCAATATCATAAAACAACCGGTACCGTAGGTGCTCTTGGCCATGCCTTTTTCGAAGCACGCTTGGCCAACTAATGCTGCTTGCTGGTCGCCTGCTACGCCTTGGATAGGAATAACTCTACCTATGATATCTTCTTTCGTTACACCAAAGTCAGCCGCACAGTCCATCACCTCGGGTAGCATTGAGCGTGGGATATTGAATTTATTAAGTAATTTCTCATCCCAGCATTGATTATTGATGTCGAACAGCATTGTACGCGAGGCATTGGTGGCATCAGTTTTGTGTGACTCACCACCCGTTAAGCGCCATATAAGGAACGTGTCTACGGTTCCAAACAACAGCTCTCCGTCCTCGGCTTGCTGTCTTGCACCTTCTACATTGTCTAATATCCAAGCTACTTTTGTGGCAGAGAAATAAGGGTCTAATAGAAGCCCTGTCGATTCAGTAATGTGTGAAACGAGCTCTTCGTCTTCGCTTAAATCACGACAAAGCTGGGCTGTGCGTCTGTCTTGCCAAACGATAGCAGGGTAGACAGGCTCGCCAGTGTTTTTATTCCACACTAAGGTTGTTTCGCGCTGGTTAGTGATACCAACGGCTGCGATATCTGATGGTGTTAATGAACATTTCTTGAAAACATCTTTGAGGGTAGAGACAACGCTTTCCCAAATCTCCTCTGGATCATGCTCAACCCAGCCATCTTTCGGATATTTTTGAGAGAATTCCTGCTGTGCAATAGCGTCTATACTGCCCTTTGGAGAAAAAATGATGCTGCGAGAGCTTGTTGTACCTTGGTCAATGGCAAGGATATGTTGTCCCATAAGGTCACTCCTGAAGATAGTTTTAATAGAGTTTGCATCATTTACACAGGATTAACAATGCTATATTTTCGAAAACGAACATTGGCGTTTCGTTTTGTTATGGGAACATTGAAGTTAAGCACGTATAATTGATGTAATTTTCTAATTCTGAGGACTCACGATGAATCAAACCCAAAGACACGAAAAAATTGTTGGGCTTATAAAGCTACATGGTTTTATGTCTATTGATGACTTGGTCAGTGCTTGCGAAGTTACGCCGCAAACAATCCGCCGAGACCTTAACCAGCTTGCTGAAAATGGTGTGGTTAGCCGCTATCATGGTGGTGCTGGCCTTAACAGAAGTTGGGAAAACACGCCATATCAGGAAAGGAAAACCCAAAACAGCGAAGTCAAAGAGAAAATTGCTGAAGCAGTGGCTGCGATGATCCCCGACGGCGCATCGTTGTTCATTAATATCGGTACGACGACGGAAATGATCGCAACTAAGTTGCTCAACCACAAAAACCTTCACGTGGTAACCAACAATATTCACGTTGCTACCATTCTTTCGGCTAAAGAGGATTTCTCCGTCATAATTGCTGCCGGTGAAGTTCGCTATCGCGATGGCGGAATCATTGGCGAGGCAACCTGCGATTTTATAAGCCAGTTCCGCATGGATTACGGCATAATCGGTATCAGTGGTATTAGTTCGGACGGTGCACTACTTGACTTTGATTTCAGAGAAGTGAAAGTGTCCCAAGCCATTTTGGAGCATACTCAACACGTTATATTAGCTGCGGACTACAGTAAGTTTGAACGCCGCGCAATGGTGGAGCAGGGGCACATTTCACAGGTTGATTGCTTAGTTTGTGATAAAGCCCCGCCGCCCAGCATAAGCAAGATAATCGAAGAAAATAACATCACCTTTGTCAAAGCGTGACCATCTATTTGCTATAGTTTTCCACTACTTTTAAACCTGTTCTCGGTTTTGCTCGCATTCTACTTTTTGGCAGCCTTCTTTAAACATTACGCACTGTTGCCGCAAGCGCTCTTACACACCACGTATTTTTCAATGTAAATCAGTCAAATATTGTTGCGATTGGATTTGTTCATTCCTTTTAACTACGAATTTTAACTTTCTTTAATGTTCGTAAATGTTCGTTTTGTGTTGACATGTTTTCTTTTTGCTTGTCAAATAGACAACCATATGAGGATATCCATATAAATACCACTAGAGGCAATGTATGAGTCAAAGCAATCAAACTGAACAGACAGTCGACGTTTTAGTCGTTGGCGGCGGTGTTAACGGCGTAGGCGTCGCGCTTGACGCTGCGGGACGCGGGCTTTCGGTTGCTTTGTGCGAGAAAGGTGACCTCGCAGGCGCAACGTCTTCTTCTAGCAGCAAATTAATTCATGGTGGACTTAGGTATTTAGAACATTATGAATTTCGCCTAGTGAAAAAAGCGCTGGCAGAACGTGAAGTGTTGTTGAAGAAAGCGCCTCACATCATGTGGCCGCTACGTTTTCGTTTGCCTCACCAAAAGCATTTACGCCCTGCGTGGATGATACGAATTGGTTTATTCCTCTATGACTCGCTGGCTAAGCGCAATATGTTACCGCGCTCACGTAAGCTAACGACCACCAGTGAAAGCCCGCTGGTTAGCGATATTTCAACGTGTTTTGAATACTCAGATGGTTGGGTAGATGACGCACGCTTAGTGGTACTAAATGCGCTAGCTGCCCAAGACCAGGGGGCGAAGATATATACGCGTACTGAATGCGTTAAAGCTGAAAAGTTAGATAATTTGTGGAATGTGGAGCTTAAAACGTCTCAAGGGAAAACGTTTGCAGTCAAGGCCAGGTCAATTGTTAATGCGGCTGGACCGTGGGCAGTATCGTTTCTAGATCGCTTGGTAAATATTCACAACCCCAATGCGATGCGCATGGTAAAGGGAAGCCACTTTGTCGTTCCCAAGCTATATAACTCTGATGAAGCGTACATTCTGCAAAATAAAGACGGGCGTATTGTATTCGTGATCCCTTACGAAGGTGATTTCTCACTTGTGGGCACAACAGACGAAGACTTTAAAGGTAATCCGTCTGACGCTGCAATTTCAAACGAAGAGACTGATTACCTAATTGAAGTCGTAAACAACTACTTCAAGTCCAAGATAACACGCGAAGATATAGTCCATACTTACAGTGGCGTGCGCCCACTCTTAGAAGAGAAAAACGCGTCAGCACAAGAACTTACTCGGGACTATAAAGTAGAGCTTAAGGGTGAAGCTGGAAAGCCCGTATTACTTAATATCTTCGGCGGCAAAATTACAACCTATCGAAAGCTCTCAGAGCACGCGGTAGATAAACTTGTCTCATGTTTCCCGAAAGCGAAAAAAGCGTGGACCAAAGAAGTACCGCTACCAGGTGGTGCATTTGAGAGTCAAGAATCGCTAGTTGCTCAACTAACTTCCGAGTTTTCTTGGCTGGACAACGCTATCGCTGAACGCTACGCAAGACAGTATGGCTTACTATGTTATAAGTTTCTTAAAGGTAAAGCGTCAGTAGATGCTATGGGGATTCATTTCGGGGCTGGTATGTATCAGGCAGAAGTTGATTACCTTATAGAGTGCGAGTGGGCTTGTTGTCTAGAAGACGTGATTTGGCGCAGAACAAAACATGGATTACGCTTGGACAAAGCCCAACAGGAAGCGCTGTCTTCTTATATCTCAATGAAAGTTTCTGGCGCAGTTCAATCGGATGAGTCTGTGGATGCTGTATTGGCAAGCGCCTAACCCGTGAAAAGGTACGTATTAGAAGGAGCCATCTTTGCTTGAAAAGCGATAAGGTGGCTCAATCGCCATTGATTAGCTAGCCCAACAGGATAAAGTAGACGACTTAAAATGAACATGGACGTGATAAACAATACTTCCGTCAAGGAAGTCGTACTTATTAGACACGGTAAGCCTCTCTCGGCGCATAATGACAAAGTAAACTCAGCTCAATATGCTCAGTGGGTGCGTAACTATGATAAATCGATACTCGATCCAACAAGTCACCCAAAGCAGAAGACCCATATCGACGACAGCTACATTGTGGTTAGCCCGTTACTAAGGGCTAAATTGTCTGCGGCTTATTACGGCGCGACTCAAATTGATGAAGAGTTGCCCTATCTTAAAGAAATGGATATTCCTTACTACAAACTTCCGTTCACCTTGCGCAGTTGGCACTGGGTCGTCTTAAGCCGTGCATTATGGTTCATAGGATTTAAAGGTCGATTTGAAAGTTTCAAAGCTGCCAAGCAAAGGGTTAATCTTGTTTCCGAGCGTATTGAAAAACTGTGTGAGAAACACGAGCGGATAGTGCTATTCGGGCATGGTATGACTAACTATTACACCCGAAAAACACTCATAAAAAATGGCTGGCAATTAAAGCAAAAAGACGGTGATTTTTGGGGAATTACGATATTGCACAAGCCGTTGCCATAATGCTGAGTCTTCGTTTTTTAACCAGAAATTCTTAAGGTTTATTTATACCTACTTCATTTTTTCTTCAAAATGTCGATAAAATAGAACAATGCCTAACAAGCGCTAACGACTTGAACAAAGGCATGGGGAATCGACAATGAATAAAACCAACAAAAAGAAACCTTCCACGTCTAATGTTTTTAAGGCGGCTATTTCAGCTATTTTTGCAATTACCCTTGGCGTTACTATCAACTTTCTTCATACCGACGAGAAAGACACCACAACAATCGCCTTTGCACTAAACCTAGATACGTTTAAGCGTCACGTCGTCTCGTCTCACTGGCAATGGCGAGTCCGCCAACCCACTACTATGATAATGCTGATTCACTACAATGAGTCGGGCAAAGAAACGAACCGTACTCCGGTGCGAATGAATCACAACGGATGGCCGACCGCTGAGCTTTCTAGTGAAGGGTGTGAAAAAATATGGACGTCGCTAGTGGCGACACCACTGCGCGTGGACGGCTTTAAGATCCATGCCGACTACTATGCTGAACTTGAAGAGAACGAAGACAACTATTGGTGTCGCTTCAGCTTAAGTAGCGGCGCGTATTTCGACTATTTTCCTGCAAACGGAACAGTAACAAATTTAAGCGATTAAACTGGCCACATAAACGAGGGTGCACAATATAGGCCTATGCTTATATAGGCATTTGTTCTATTTAGATAATTAGTCTACTTTTGAGTTAATGCCATGTTACTTATTGGCGCCATAAGGTATTGTTGATTATAAGATAATACTCGGCATTAACGAATTAAGTAGATATATGCTTTCACGCTTATTTTCTTCGAAAAGTAAAAAAAACTAGCGTCACTGTAGGCGTATCGGTCTGTGCTTCTGAGCTACACATTGTGGCTATAGAGCGCAGTGGCGACGCTGTTTCACTTAATTCTGTTTCTTCAATTCCCTATGATCAGCATCAGCCTCTCAAGCAACAGCTATCGGCGGCGTTAAGCCCGTTTGCTAAGTCGACCTGTAATGTTTCTATAGTGCTTTCACAGCATATGTACCACATGGTACAGGTTGATAAGCCAGAAATGGCAGAAGAGGATATTACAACAGCGTTACCGTGGACTCTCGGAGAGCTGGTTCCCTATGACTCCAGCAACATGGTTTTAGACTATGTCGACTACCCGGTTAAAAGTCGGAGTGGCGGCCAAAAGATAAATGTATTCGCTGCCGAAAGGTCCTCACTTGCTGCCGTCGCAGCGAGCATGGCAAAAAAGAAAGACAAGCAGCTTACACATATCCATACCAAACGGGGCTAGTAATTATCCTGTGCCCTATACCCCTGATACATGGTTGCTCTGGGATTGGGATGGAGATGGCGAAGCTGATAACCCTCCAAACGCAACGCTTACGTATGGTGTGTATCGAGGAAACGACAATATCATTTACAAGCGCGAGCAAATCAATAATTAGCAAAGAAGGTTATCCCGCTTGACCGAAATGCTGGTTGCGTAGCACAACGTAGTGGCGCCAACATAAAGAGATGTAAATTATTAGCAAATTATTTTTTGAACCTTCTAATTTTCACAGGGTCACTATGTGGGTCTAATTTTAAAATTATTTGGAAACGCGTGTGTGGTATCCCTTCATGGGTAAAGCGCTAAAACTACGAAGCAAAAATGCAGTTATTTCGTCACTTAATTACAGCATTACTTGCCCAAAATAGCCCCCATTGTTAAAGTGTGCGAATAAATATCGACTTCACGTTAAAGCGTCGCCATCTCACCTTTGCAAATACGCGTTAACACAGAAACAGGAATACACTCTTCATGTTTAAAAAGCTTCGAGGCATGTTCTCTAACGATCTGTCCATCGACCTCGGAACAGCTAATACGCTGATTTATGTAAAAGACCAAGGTATTGTTCTAAACGAGCCTTCAGTAGTAGCTATTCGTCAAGAGCGCGCAGCAGGACCAAAAAGTGTTGCAGCAGTAGGTGCAGAAGCTAAGCGAATGCTTGGTCGTACGCCGGGTAATATACGTGCAATTCGTCCGATGAAAGACGGTGTTATTGCCGACTTTTACGTCACTGAAAAAATGCTTCAGCACTTTATTAAACAAGTGCATGACAATAATTTCTTGCGCCCAAGTCCTCGTGTATTAGTGTGTGTTCCTTGTGGTTCAACACAAGTAGAGCGCCGCGCAATTAAAGAATCTGCATTGGGTGCAGGTGCCCGCGAAGTTTATCTTATCGACGAGCCAATGGCGGCTGCTATTGGTGCGGGTTTACCTGTATCAGAAGCAACAGGTTCAATGGTGGTCGATATTGGTGGTGGTACAACAGAAGTTGCCATTATCTCACTTAACGGCGTAGTTTATTCATCATCTGTTCGCATTGGTGGTGACAAGTTTGATGAAGCTATTATCAACTATATTCGTCGTAACTTCGGTTCACTTATAGGTGAAGCGACAGCCGAACGTATCAAGCATGAAATAGGTGCTGCCTACCCAGGTGAAGAAGTGCGCGAAATTGAAGTACGCGGTCGCAACCTAGCAGAAGGCGTACCTCGCGGGTTTACGCTAAACTCAAACGAAATTCTTGAAGCGCTTCAAGAACCACTAACCGGCATTGTTTCAGCAGTTATGGTGGCGCTTGAACAGTCTCCGCCAGAGCTTGCTTCAGACATTTCTGAGCGCGGTATGGTACTTACCGGTGGTGGCGCGCTACTCAAAGACTTAGATAGATTGCTAATGGAAGAAACGGGCATTCCAGTTGTTATTGCTGATGATCCGCTTACTTGTGTAGCACGCGGCGGTGGTAAGGCATTCGATATGATTGACCTTCACGGTGGCGACCTGTTTAGCTACGAATAAACAGGAAAGGCAACCGTAAGGTTGCCTTATTTGTATCATGGATACTATTTTTACCCGCGGCCCTTCGTTAAATAACAGGCTTACACTGGCGCTTGTGCTGTCGGTGGTTCTGATATTTGTCGACCATAAGCTAGACGGTTTCAAATCAACGCGGGTTTATCTAAACTCATTAATGAGCCCACTTCAGTATTTAGCAAACCTTCCCGGTTTAATGCTAAATGAAAGTGCCCAGCGTCTTACGTCTCAAGAACAATTGCTGTCCGAAAACCAGAAACTTAATAATCAGCTGTTGCTAATGAGCGAAAAGCTCCAGCGGTTCGATGTAATTGCAAAAGAAAACGCGCAATTACGAGAGTTACTGCAGGCCCCTATTCGGGTTTCTTCTCGAAGAATGGTTGCTGAGTTAATGGCGGTGGATAAAAATCCGTACAGCCAGCAGGTGGTTATCAACAAGGGGGCAATAGACGGCGTATATCTGTCTCAGCCAGTCATTGATGATAAGGGCATAGTGGGTCAGGTAATGGAAGTTGGGTCTACAAACAGCCGTGTATTGCTGATTGCCGACGTTACCCACGCTATTCCTGTGCGATCTCTTCGAAACGATATTCGCTTTATCGCAACCGGAAGCGGCGCGCTAAACGAGCTGTATCTAGAGCATGTTCCTCACAGTGTCGATATTCAAGAAGGTGACACATTAATTTCGTCTGGCTTAGGAAAGGTCTTTCCAGAAGGTTACCCTGTGGCAAGAGTTTCACAAGTCGTCCGAGATGAAAGCCGCCCTTTTGCTCGTGTTATTGTCACACCTTTAGCAAACCTAGACAGGCTTCGACACCTATTGCTGTTATGGCACACGCCTGAGTCAGAGAGTGAGTCTGATGCTAACTCTACTGACGACACTGATAAGCCAGCTGTAAACGAGGAAGAATCTTCAGATGCGTAAACGTAACCTCGTTATATGGATTAGTTTGTTAGTTGCTCTGGTACTGCAAATTGTTCCGCTGCCCACTCAAGTAGATGTGTACCGCCCTGACTGGGTACTGGTTGTATTAGCATATTGGAGCATGGCACTGCCCCACAGAGTGAATGTGGGCGTGGCGTTTTTAACTGGTGTTGCTATGGATGTGCTTGTAGGCACAACCTTGGGCATTCATAGTTTCGGCTTAAGTATTTGTGTTTATATATTAGCGGCTAATTACCAAAGACTAAGAAATTACTCCGTTTGGCAGCAAGCCATTATTATCGGTCTACTATCGGCGCTATACCACTTACTTACATTTTGGGTGCAGCATCTACTGACTGATATTTATTTCCAAGTCGATTACCTGTGGCCGGTGATAACGTCAATGGTGTTGTGGCCGTGGGTATTTTGGCTGCTTCGACGCACGCGCAGACAGTTTTCAATTTCGTAACCCGAACACGTTCTCGATTAAACCAAAGGTAAGCCAATGACAAAATCGGTAGTGTTAGCGTCAGCCTCTCCACGACGCACCGCTTTGCTCAAACAAATGAACATAGCCCATACAATACAGCCTGCCGATATTGACGAGTCGCCCCGTGACAACGAGCCACCGATGGAGCTTGTCGCAAGGCTAGCCAGTGAAAAAGCCCAAGCGGTGAAAGCATACCTTGAGGATCAGCAGGCAATGACCGACGACAAGGTTATTCTGGCCAGCGACACCCTAATATCGTTTAACGGACAAAGTGTTGGCAAGCCAGAAGATAAAGCAGATTCTAAGCGCATCCTCACTATGCTTTCTGGTAAAACTCATGACGTCCTTACCGCTATTTGTGTGCTTGATAACGCTCAGCAACAGACTCAAGTAATTACCACATCTGTGACTTTTGCAGCATTGACGGATGAGCAAATTGACGCATACTGGGAAACAGGAGAACCTGCCGACAAAGCAGGGAGTTACGCTATTCAAGGTATTGGTGGTGAGTTTGTAGTTTCCATTAACGGCAGTGCAAGTGCCGTAATAGGCCTACCACTGTACGAAACCCGCCAATTACTTAATGCATTTGGAGTTGTGTCGTGAGTGCTGAACTGCTTATTAACGTTACCCCGTCAGAGTCACGGGTGGCGCTTATTGAAAACGGAATACTGCAAGAAATTCACGTAGAGCGTCATACCAAACGCGGTTTGGTTGGCAATATCTATCGCGGTAAAGTTAGCCGTGTATTACCGGGAATGCAGGCAGCATTTGTTGATATCGGTTTAGAAAAGGCCGCCTTCTTACATGCATCTGACATTGTCATTCACAATGAAATTGCTGAAGAAGTCTCGGCAAGCCATATTCAAAAGCAAGACATTCGCGAGTTGGTGCGAGACGGTCAAGATATTGTGGTTCAGGTAGTGAAAGATCCTATCGGTACCAAAGGCGCACGCCTTACCACAGACATTACTATCCCCAGCCGTTATCTTGTATTTATGCCTTCGGTAACTCACGTAGGCGTATCTCAACGCATTGAAGAAGAAGCAGAAAGAGAGCGCTTAAAGTCGCTGGTGCAAGAGTTTTGTGATGAAAACGGTGGCTTCATTCTGCGTACTGCGGCGGAAGGCGTGGGCAAAAACGAACTGCAGTCCGACGCAGCATTTTTGCGAAGGCTGTGGGATAAAATTCAGTCGCGTATGAAAAAGCGTAAGTCGAACGTGCTTTACGAAGACTTACCGCTAGCACGACGAGTGCTACGCGACTTTGTTGGTACAGAGCTCGACAGAATTCGTATCGACTCGAAACTATCATTCAATGAACTTCACCAGTTCACCAAAGAGTATGTGCCTGAAATGAACGGCAAGCTCGAATACTACCCGGGTGATAGACCTATTTTTGATTTATACGATGTGGAAAATGAGGCGCAGCGAGCCTTGGAACGCCGTGTCGATTTAAAATCTGGCGGCTACTTGATCATTGACCAGACCGAAGCGATGACCACAATCGATATTAATACGGGCGCATTTGTTGGCCACCGGAACTTAGAAGAAACGATTTTTAACACCAATATTGAGGCGACGCAGGCAATTGCCCGTCAGTTAAGATTGCGCAACTTGGGTGGGATGATCCTTATCGACTTCATCGATATGATTGAACCAGACCACAAACGACGTGTCTTACACTCACTAGAGGTGGCGACGAACAAGGACAGAGCCAAGATAAATATTCACGGTTTTACTGCGCTAGGGCTAATTGAAATGACCCGTAAACGCACCCGTGAAAGCATTGAGCATATATTGTGCGGAGAATGCCCGGTGTGTAAAGGGCGAGGCACGGTAAAAACCATTGAAACCATTTGCTTTGAAATTATGCGTGAAATTGTACGGGTGAATCGCGCCTACGACGCAGACAAGTTTGTGGTTTACGCTTCACCAAAAGTGGCGGAAGCCTTAATGGGTGAAGAGTCTCATATGTTGGCAGAACTAGAAGTATTTGTGTCTAAACAAATCAAGGTTCAAACAGAAACATTGTACAATCAGGATAAGTACGACGTCGTCATGATGTAATGCATTAACGTATACAAAGGCAAAATGTGACAAATTTTTCGTCGTTAGCCGCTTATCTACTTAAGAAGTTTTGGCTGCTACTCGCCGTATTGCTTGTACTTTTCGCGCTTGTTTTAAGCGCTGCACGCTATGCTCTGCCGCATATTGAGCACAACAAACACCTGTTGGAAAATTATATTAATGAGCAGTATGGCGTAAACCTATCCATCCAAAGTGTGCATGCTGTTTGGCAGCGCAATGGTCCAAGTATTGTGCTCAATTCGGTGTCGTTGGCTAAAAACGATGCTTCCCCTGTTGCATTGGATATCAGGCAAATCTACGTCGAGCTAGATTTTTGGGAATCGCTACGCCACCAACTTATCTCATCTACCCGTTTTGAGCTGCGTGGTCTTAAGCTTGATATTGACGCCGATCGCCTTTCTGGAGGCGATAAGAATAACTTCCCTGTAGTAAATGCACTAGAGCGTCTGTTTTTAGAGCAGCTTCAAAGCTTCTCGTTAGAAGACGGGGTGGTATCTGTCACTCACCTTAATGAAACCAATTCATTTGATATTGAAAGTTTATCGTGGAACAACCATGAAGAGCGACACCAAGGTTTAGGTCAGCTCAAGGTTGCAGATTTAGCGGCTAACTCGGCGTCGTTTATCATTGATATCACGGGCACGCGGGAAGACTTTGACGGCGTGTTTTACGCCAAAGCAGAAGAGCTCGATATTTCTCCGTGGGTTAGCGATCTCATCAAAACCAAGCGTCCACTAGCGCAAAGCCGCGCAAACTTTGAAGTATGGACTAACTTTTCTCAAAGTGAAGTCACTAGCGTACAAGCCGAGCTTAGTGAAAGCCTTTTAGAGTGGGGCAGTGGCCGCGCGAAAACGGTAACAGGTATCAGCGGAGGTAGTCTTCAAGCGTTGCCTAACGATGAGAACAGACAGGGAGGCTGGAATGTCCGAGTGGATCAATTGGTGCTTAATTCGAGCAACGAGACCCTTACAACAGACCTAATTGGCAGTATAAGTGCAAATGGTGATGCGCTGATAAACACCGTAAAGCCGGTTCAAATTAACCCCTTTCTGCTGCTGTTGCCGCTTTTCATGGATGATACCAGTGAAGAAGAAATACGCGGGCTTAATCCAAAAGGCGAGTTGGCCACGTTGCAGATTCAATGGCACAACGGTCAGCCTTCTTTAGCTGCTAAAGTGCTAGATTTGCAGTGGGACAAAACAGATAAGGTACCAGGCCTTTCGTCGCTAGACGCAGACTTTTTCTGGTATAAAAATAATGGCGCTATCTACTTGGAAAGTGCGGATAGCTTACTTAGTGCCAACGGCGTAATTAAGAAAGACGTCAATATAAACCTGTTTAAATCTCAGTTTTATATTTACCCAGAGCAGATAGATAGCGAAGACAAGCAGTGGGTAGTAAAAGGCAGCGATATGCTGTTCGATAGTGATGCCGTTACTCTTCGCCCGCAGTTTAAACTGAATACGTCGACAGGGTTTATGTCGCTTTATGTGGATGTAAGCCCATTGGCGCTAAATGAGGTGAGCAGTTTATTTCCCCCTTCTTTAATGGGGGCCAATACCGATAAATACCTTACTCGTGCGTTTACAGGAGAAGGTGAAATCGTAAATGCGCGCGTGCTGTGGCACGGTCGCACGAGTGACTTCCCGTTTGACGACAACACGGGCATTTTTCAGGCGTATGTCGATATTGAGCAGGGGGATTTTCTTTTTGCGCCAGACTGGCCGGCAGTTAATAACTTAGACCTATCTTTGTATTTTGTGAATAATGCATTAGTGATGGAGAGCCCTAGTGCGACGCTTGCTGGGATGAAAATCAGTGATATGTCGGCTGCCATTCCAAGCTTTAGTCCAGATGCTCGCCTGATTATTTATGCCAATGGTACTGGCACTGGGGACGCGCTAACCGCGTTAATGATGGATTCGTCCCTTAAAAAGTCTTTAGGCAAAGTACTTAACGAAGACGTGCAAATTGGCGGGCCTCTAACTGCCGACATAAAGCTTGATATTCCGTTTAAAGGCAAAGATGTGGTGGCATCGGGAACGGCGCACTTGTTGAATAACCCCGTTTTTGTTGCGACCACAAATATGCTATTTGATAAGGCATCGGGAGAGGTGTCATTTGTTAATGGCGATATAGACGCAAGTGGGCTTCAGGCGCAGTTTCTTAAACAGCCGGTGAACTTGTCGCTATCCGGTAGGCAGGGCGACACGTACGACCTAAATGTAGAGTTAGGTGGACGATGGCATGTACATCCGCTCGCTAACTATGTGAATACAGACCTCACCGAATACATCGACGGCGAAAGTGATTGGAACACTACAGTTCAACTGTCGCTTTCAAACAGTGGGTTTAACTATACTGCCAATTTAACTGCAGATTTAACGGCGACACAAAGTGTATTGCCTGCTCCCTTCGATACGCCAGCGGGCAGCAGTCTACCGCTGCTTATTACCAGTAAAGGCGATAGCAAAGCATCAAATGTGGAGGCGTCACTTGGTGATAACATTCGTTTTGATGGCGTACTACCGCACAAAGAAATGCAGTTTTCACGTGCGCACTTGGCACTTGGCGAAAGCGATATAGCCAACATTGGTACAGGTTTTAGTATCAGCGCGAATCTAGCTCAAGCTGATGTGCAAGAATGGTTTACTACTATTAATATGTTACTTTCCGGTAAAGGGAAAGACACCAGCACCGCCGTTGCAAAAGCAAATGCCCACTCGAGTATCCAATCAAACGAAAGCAAAAAAGCGAATTTGTTTGGTACTCCCTCGCGGATATTCGCCAAAGCCGACAAGCTAAATTTTGCTGGCCACAGTATTAAAGATGCGCAGCTCAGTGCAACAGAACGCAATAAAGATTGGATCCTAGACTTAGCGTCGCCTCAGGCAAGAGCCACTATTCGTATTAATAGTGATTTAGACGAGCAGGGCATTGAGATAAATGCCGACTATTTATCACTAGAGAAACCTGTTGAAGCCGGGGGGACGACAAAAGCCGACTCAGAGAGCGGCGTTGAGTTAGCTACCAATAGTGCTATGCCAAATGAGGAAGGCGAGTCGCCCTACAATATTGACCCAAATACGCTACCGCCCATTTATTTTTATTGTCAGTCCTGTGGCGTGCATGGCATCGATTTAGGTGAAATTACCTTAGACATCGCGAAGGAAGAGAATGGTTTAGCCATTCGTCAGCTTCTAGTGAAATCTGATGAAACTAACGTTACCGCAACGGGTTATTGGAAGCACATCGGAGGCGAGATTCAAAGCGCGTTAAACGGAACATTAACGTCTCCCGACGTTGGGCAGATGCTAAAAGAGTACGGTGTTGAATCAGGTATAAAAGATTCTAGCGCAAACGTCGCGTTTGATATCAACTGGCCAAATGCGCCGATGGATTTCGGGTTTGAACAGCTAAACGGTAATGTTGAGTGGTCGCTGTCAGATGGGTATCTAACTGAGTTGAGTGATAAGGGGTCACGTATCTTTACCCTGTTTAGCTTGAACTCGTTAGTGCGAAAGCTCAGCCTCGACTTTCGAGACGTTTTTGCTAAGGGTTTTTTCTACGACGATATGGGCGGTACGTTAAGTATTGTTAATGGCAAAGCGTATACCGACGATACTGAAATTGACGGCGGCGCTGGTGAAATAGAGATCACAGGCTTCACCGACCTCAACACTGGTGGATTAAATTACAACGTATCGTTCGCACCGAACGTAACCGGGAACTTACCGTTTTTAGTGTATTTCTTGGCTACGCCGCCTACTGCACTCGCTGCTCTTGCCATAGACCAGGTGCTAACCTCTGCGAAAGTTATTTCGAATGTGAACTATCGCGTTACAGGCACCATAAAAGATCCTAAGTTTGACGAAGTTGAGCGCAACAGCAAAGACATCAGCTTACCTGCGCAAAATGCGCCTGTACCGGCCAACCCGCAAGACAGGCCATTAACGGAAGATGACGTACGCAGGCTTAAAATGGAGGTGATCGATGGTTAATTTAGTTGCATTACAAATGACATCTGCGCCAAGCGTGGAAGAAAATCTCGACACCGTTGCAAACGAAATGGCATCGGCAAAGATTGAGAAAAACAGTTTAGTTGTGCTTCCAGAGTGTTTTGCTTATTTCGGCGGTAAAGACAAAGGCCAACTTGCTGTGGCAGAAACAAAGGGCGAAGGCGTAATTCAGCGACGTTTGTCAGCGCTTGCTGCACAATATCAGTGCTATCTGGTTTCGGGTACGTTTCCAGTGAAAACCAATAGCCCAGAGAAGTTTTCCGCAGCCTGCATGCTGTTTGGCCCCAATGGTGATGTGTTGGCAGACTACCGAAAAATTCACATGTTCGATGTATCAGTTAACGACAACACGGGCAGTTATCGTGAATCGGCGACAACCGAAGCGGGCAGCAAGGTGGTTACTGTTGAAACGCCAATAGGCAACATTGGTCTTGCGGTGTGCTATGATGTACGCTTTCCAGGGTTATTTACTGCAATGGGCGATATCGATATTTTGGTGTTGCCAGCGGCCTTTACCCAGCGCACCGGAGAAGCGCATTGGCATGCGTTGTTGCAAGCCAGAGCCATTGAAAAGCAGTGCTTTGTGGTAGCTGCAAATCAAAGTGGTGTGCATGCAAATGGCCGTGAAACATACGGTCACAGTCTTGTACTGTCGCCTTGGGGGGAGACCCTTGCCGAACGCAAAACCGACGTAGGGTTAGTTTCGGCAAAAGTAGATATTGCAGAAAGAGAAACCATTAAACAGAATATGCCGGTTGCCGAACATAACCGATTCAGGAGTCACTTTGTCTAAATCTGTTGAGCGTCATTTATTATCTGACTCAGGGCTAGATATCTCTAAGTTAGAGCGTGCTTTAGCGACTATTCATCGTCACGATACCGACTATGCCGATTTATATTTTCAGTCAAGCCAGCACGAAAGCTGGGTGTTGGAAGACGGCATTATTAAAGAAGGCAGCTATAACATAGAGCGCGGCGTAGGCGTGCGTGCAATTAGCGGCGAGAAAACAGGGTTCGCTTATTCAGATGAAATAAGCGAAGAAGCGTTGACCAAAGCGTGTATAGCGGCTCGCGGCATTGCGCCAAGCGGCGGTTCACAACAAATAGCTTCGCTTGGACAAAAACCAGTGCAAGCGCGATACAGCGAAAATAACCCTATTCTTGCGATGCAAGACGCTGAGAAAATTTCGCTTTTAAAAGCAGTAGATGCCTATATCCGCAAACAAGAGCCGTCTGCCAATCAGGTGGTGGTGAGCTTAAGCGGTGTGTATGAAGAGATTTTAGTTGCTGGCAGTGACGGTACTTTAGCTACTGATATTCGCCCGCTGGTGCGTTTAAACTGTTCGGTATTGCTAGAACAAGGCGATAGACGTGAGCGTGGCTCAGCGGGGGCCGGTGGTCGTTATGCCTACTCGTTCTTTAAGCAAGACGAGAATGGTAAACCATATTATGAAACATTGGCAGAAGATGCCCTTCACATGGCGCGGGTTAACATGCAGGCTGTGGCGTCACCGGCAGGCGCTATGCCTGTAGTATTAGGTAACGGTTGGCCTGGTGTATTACTTCATGAAGCAGTAGGGCACGGCCTTGAGGGTGACTTTAACCGTAAGGGTGCATCAACATTTAGTGGTCGCATTGGTCAGCGCGTAGCTGCCAAAGGCGTAACGGTTGTTGATGACGGCACGTTAAACGACCGTCGTGGCTCGTTGTCGGTAGACGATGAAGGTACACCTACTGCGCATAACGTGCTTATTGAAGATGGTATCTTGAAAGGCTATATGCAGGATAAACACAACGCCAAGCTTATGGGCGTTGCACCTACCGGTAACGGTCGTCGTGAATCTTATGCGCATTTGCCTATGCCCCGCATGACGAATACTTATATGTTGGAAGGCCAACACGATCCGCAGGAAATTATCGCGTCTATCGACAAAGGTATTTATGCGCCGAACTTCGCTGGCGGACAGGTAGACATTACGTCTGGTAAATTCGTGTTTTCTAGCGCTGAAGCGTATTTAATTGAAAATGGTAAAATTACCGCGCCAGTAAAAGGGGCAACATTAATTGGTAACGGCCCAGAGGTTATGCAAAAAATCTCAATGATTGGAAATGACACTGCCCTAGATAAAGGCGTGGGTGTATGTGGTAAAGACGGTCAAAGCGTACCGGTGGGTGTAGGTCAGCCTACGCTTAAAATTGACGAGTTGACGGTGGGTGGTACGGCTTAATTTAGCTCAAATCCGTAAACTGGAAAATTAAAAAAAGGTTGGGCCTAGGCACCAACCTTTTTTGTGTGCGAACTGGGATAAGTCGTGGCTAACTTTCAAATCCTTTTTCCTTCAACCACTCAATAGCATCTTCTTCGTTGGTAAAAATACCCAGCTCAAGGCCTGCATTATCATAAACTCTCTGAAATTGCGCTCTTACTATAGGTTGTACCGTAGTATCGCCAATAACTAAGGCTCCAAGCGCCATTCCATGCTTCGCACGCCACTCAACTGAACGTTGCAGTTCTTTTTCACCAGCTTTCGTCATAAGGGCAGAACCATGCAAAAAACCTAAAAATGCCCAGTGATTCCCACCAAAACTGTTAATCACATCCATCATGTCGCGTGCGTAACGCTCAATGGCTGCCCCATCAGCAATACCTTCAGCCGACACGCCAACAATGCTACCAAGCACAGCAATTTGATACTGACCGTACTTGCTTTTCAGTGTTGCGTTAGGGTTAGAAAATATTTTCACACTATCACCCCTTTGGCTGGTGAACGAAACTGTGATGTTGAGATTACTTTAATTGCAGACCGTTAATCCTCATGAATAACGTCTTTCAAATACTGAAACAACTCTCTGAATGCTTTAGGCGGCGCACTTTTTTCACGCTCTTTTTTAATTTGGCGATGAAATTGACGCAGCTTTTGGCGGTCCAGTTCAGGATGCGCTTCAATCAGCTTTTGAATAGCGGGGTCGCCCTGTTCAATCACGGCTTCACGGGCTTTTTCTAGTGCATGAAAGGCCGCATTGCTCGCCTGATGCTGATGTGTAATTTTAGCCAACGCCTCTTCAATAGGGGCGGTATCTCTATGACGTAAAGCTTTGCCGATAAACTGAAGTTGACGGCGGTAACCGTCTTTTTTCTTATTCACTTTGCGGGCAATAGCTACGGCGTCAGCAAGCTCTTCATCCATTGGAATCGTCGCTATGTGAGCATCGGTCAGGTTAACCAAGGTTTCACCTAGCTTGTGAAGTTCTTTAGCTTGACGCTTCAGCTCAGTTTTACTGATTAATTCTTCCTCTTCGAACTCATCTGCTTGCGCATCTTCGAAGTAAGGATCTTCAGGAGAATTGTATTTCTGATCACTCATTTCAAACTCATTAGTGTTACACTTTAGCTAAATTGTAACTATCACAGTCGAATTAAGACAGCGAAACTTACTATGCAAATTGAGCAGCAGTTAGCCGACATTCAAAATGTCGTAGATGATGTACTGAAATTAGCCCTTTCTAAAGGCGCAACACAAGCCGAAGCCAGCATGTCTAAAGTGCAGGGCATCGCCGTATCTTCACGTATGCAAGAAGTTGAAAACGTTGAATTTACCAACGACGGCGGCTTAGGTATCAGCGTATATGTAGGCAAGCGAAAGGGGAGTGCGTCTACCGCAGATCTGAGCAAAGCGGCGCTAACACTCGCGGTAGAAAAAGCCGTAGATATTGCTCGCTATACCAGTGAAGACCCTTGTACAGGTTTGGCCGATGCCGACCTTATTGCTACCGAGTTCCCTGATTTAGACCTGTATCACCCTGAAGAATTAGATACTGAAAAGGCCATTAAAACTGCTATTGAAGCCGAAACGGCGGCAATGAATTACGACTCGCGCATTACAAATTCAGATGGCGCGTCGTATAACGCAAATCTAGGTATGCGCGTTTACGGCAACACCCATGGAATTAACGCCGGTTATCCTAGCAGCCGTTATTCACTAAGCTGTATGGTTATTGGCGCACAAGATAACGATATGCAGCGCGATTACGCTTACACAGTAAGTCGTAAAGCGTCTTTGCTGCAATCAGCAAGTGCAGTGGGTATTGATGCCGCTAAAGCTACTGTAGACCGTTTGGGGGCTCGTAAAATCAACACGGCAAACGTGCCTGTGCTTTTACACCGTGACATCGCATCTAGCTTATTTGGCCATTACGTTGGAGCTATCAGCGGCGGCAGCCTTTATCGTCGTTCTAGCTTCTTGCTAGATAGCTTGGGTAAACAAGTTTTCCCAGAATGGCTTAATATTGAAGAGCGTCCGTTTATTAAAGGCGGTCTGGCAAGCTCAAGCTTCGATAACGAAGGTGTGGCATGTTCTGACATGACCATTGTCGATGCGGGTAAATTGGCTACATACCTTTATACTACCTACTCGTCGCGTAAGCTAAACACCCGCTCGAATGGCCACGCCGGTGGTATTCATAACTGGCTAGTAGGTGATACGGGTCACAGCGACGCCGACCTGCTTAAAGAAATGGGCACAGGTTTGTTCGTAACCGAACTGATGGGGCAGGGCGTTAACGGCGTGACGGGCGATTACTCGCGCGGCGCAGCGGGGTACTGGGTTGAAAATGGCATCATCCAATACCCAGTTCACGAGGTAACTATTGCTGGCAATCTGAAAGATATGTTTAAAGGCATTGTGGCAATTGGCGCAGAAAAAGATGTGCGCGGTAGTGTACAGACCGGTTCTGTGCTTATTGACCAAATGAAGATAGCAGGTAGCTAGTTTACGCTTTCTCGAAACGCTGAAGGAGACAGCCCGGTCGACTTCTTAAAGCGTTTCGAGAATGTAAATACATTTGCGTAACCCACATAACTGGCAATATAGGATACGGGCCACTGTGTGCTTAGTAATAAGCTTTTGGCTCGTGTCATACGCAAATGGATAACGTGCTGTTTGGGGCTTCTCCCAAATACTTGTAAGCACAGCCTGTGAAGGTGAGGGGCAGAATAATGGGCTTTCTCACTTAAGCTTTCCATATCCCAATCAAACTGAAGCTGTTTTTCAACCGCTGAAAAGAGGCTGTGTAGTCTGCTTACCTGTCGTCGTTCTTTCTCATCGTGAGTATGTACGTCACTCAAAGGCGCATCGATAATACGGTACAGGTAGCGAGACACAACTTGCATCGCCGAATTTCGATTCTCGACGTCACGCTCTACATACAAAAGTTCCATTGCATGATGCAGTCCTTCCAGCATGGCATTATCCACAATTACCGCACCTCGCTGGTTAAATGATGTCCAGCGTTCGGAGTCTGCCAGGTTGACCCAAATAATATCCCATTGTTCACTGACTATTGTGACTTCAAAACTTTGTCCAGCGGGTAAAATAATTAGCTGTCCTTCATCTAACAGCATCTCGCCTGAAGGGACACGAAACTTTCCTTGTCCATGTATGCTGTAAAACAAGGTGTGGTTAGGAGGCGACACGCGACCTACCGTATAGTCACCTGATAAGTTAGAGCATCCTGCTAGTTCAATATCCAGGTCGCTGATTTCAGGCGCATTACTACTATCAATAAAGCGTTCAAAACACTTAGGGCCTATGTCTACTATGTCTCTAAAGCTAAGTTGCATAAATGTGAAATGATAGTTTTGGATAAATATATGAAAGATTAGAGCATAAAGGATTTAACGAAAGTTAGCTATATTGCGCTTAACGAAAAAGTAAAGGATATGACATGCTTAATGTTGCGCAAGTAGTGGCTCAAAACGATTGGCAAAACCCGGTTGTATTTCAGAGAAATCGCATCAATGCCCACAGTCCACATCACGGATATAAAACGCTAAAAGACGCATTGCACAATACCAATGCGAAAAAGCGTAGTTTAAACGGCGAGTGGGATTTCCGTTTATTTGAGACACCAGCAAACGTACCTGAAAGTCTGCTTTCTAAAACATTAAGTGATGACGAGTCTGCTAATTGGCAGCCTATTGCGGTACCTTCTAACTGGCAGCTGCAAGGTCACGACAAACCGATTTACTGTAACGTTAAATATCCCTTCGCGGTGAACCCTCCAGTGGTACCCAGCGAGAATCCAACGGGTTGCTACCGTACGACATTCAACGTTACCGAGGATGAGTTAAAACAGCGCAATCATATCGTCTTTGAAGGGGTAAATAGCGCGTTTCACTTGTGGTGCAACGGCGAGTATGTAGGCTATTCCCAAGACAGTCGACTACCGGCTGAATTCGATTTGTCTGGCTACTTAGTCGAAGGTGAAAACCGACTAGCGGTAATGGTGATCCGATGGTCAGACGGCAGCTACTTAGAAGATCAGGACATGTGGTGGCTTAGCGGTATCTTCCGCGACGTAAACCTAGTCACCAAACCTCATCATCACATTCAGGACGTGTTTGTTACGCCAAGCCTTGACGCATGCTATCGCGACGCAATAGTAACCGTACGTACCGCCATCAATGCGCCTTCTACTTACAAAGTGGGTATTCAGCTTTTTGATGGCGATAACGCTGTTACCGAGCAAGTTATTACCGGCACTAACAATAAGCGTATTGATGAAAAGGGCGGTTGGGATGATGTAGTTTTTCAAACGCTTCATGTGAATGAACCTAAACACTGGACTGCTGAAACACCGAATCTGTACCGCATCGTAGTCTCACTTATTGATGAGAATGGCAACGCCGTTGATGTTGAGGCCTATAACGTTGGCTTTAGAAACATTGAAATGAAAAACGGCCAGTTACTGATAAATGGTAAAGCTGTGCTAATTCGTGGGGTTAACCGTCACGAACACCATCAAACGAAAGGGCATGCAATCAATGAAGATGACATGCTTGAAGACATTAAGTTGTTAAAGCAAAACAACTTCAATGCTGTGCGTACCGCTCATTATCCAAATCACCCTCGTTGGTATGAGCTTTGTGATGAATACGGGCTTTATGTGGTAGATGAAGCCAACATCGAAACCCACGGTATGTTCCCAATGGGAAGGCTTTCTCGCGACCCGCTATGGGCCGGCGCCTACATGGCGCGCTTCACGCAAATGGTCGAGCGCGACAAAAATCACCCCAGCATCATTATTTGGTCGTTGGGGAATGAGTCTGGTCACGGCCCTACCCACGATGCAATGTATGGCTGGGCAAAGTCATTTGACCCATCGCGCCCTGTACAGTACGAAGGCGGCGGCGCTGATACTTCGGCTACCGACATTATTGCGCCAATGTACGCACGGGTTGATACCGACATTAAAGACGATGCAGTGCCTAAGTGGGCCATTAAAAAATGGTTGTCGATGCCGGGGGAAAACCGCCCCGTTATTCTATGCGAATATGCGCATGCTATGGGTAATAGCTTGGGTAGCTTTGATGAATACTGGAAAGCGTTTAAGGCTTATCCTCGCCTTCAAGGTGGCTTTATTTGGGACTGGGTTGATCAAGGGTTAGTAAAGCACACTAATAGCGGCGAAGCATACTGGGCTTACGGCGGAGACTTCGGCGATACTGAAAACGACAGACAATTCTGTATAAACGGTCTGTTATTTCCAGACAGAACGCCACATCCGCACTTATTAGAAGCTAAATATTGTCAGCAGCACTTAAGCTTTTCGTTGGTTGAGAAAGACAACAAGTTTGAGCTTACAGTAAGCAGCGGTTACTTATTTAGACGCACAGACAACGAGTTATTACGTTGGCAAGTGTTAGAAAATGGACAACTGATTGCTGAGGCGAAGGGCGAATGCGAAATCGACATAGCGCCACAACAAGCACAAACGCTCAGTCTTAGCCCAGATATTACGTTTAAAGCAGGCGCTGACTACCACTTAAATATTGATGTGGTACTAGCGAATGACTGCTCGTGGGCTAAAGCAGGGCATGTTATGGACACCGCCCAGTTAGCGCTAGTCAACAAGCGTGGAATAGTATCGTTTTCTCTTAATGATAACGAAACAACAAGCGGCACTAGTGAGCTATCAATTGAAGCTCAGGATGGGATGTTGCTGGTACATGCGCAAAATAACGTATTTAGCTTTAATAGTGAGAGAGGGCTATTAACCTCGTGGCTTCAAGGCGCGGAGGAAATACTTGCCGCGCCGCTAGAAGATAACTTCTTCAGAGCGCCGCTAGATAACGACATTGGGGTAAGCGAAGTTGATAATCCAGACCCAAATGCGTGGGAGTCTCGCTGGCGTCGTGCTGGTATTGGCAAGTGGACACGCACTTGCACGGGCGTAAACGTAGAGCAGGGCGCGCAAGACGTGCGTATAACATCGTTATTTGATTATCACCATTCAGAAAAGCTGGTAGCTGCAACCAAGTGGGTTTACACCATAAATGCACAGGCTAAGCTATCGGTAGACGTTGAAGTGCTCTTGGATGACGGTTTACCACCTATGCCGCGAATTGGTATACAAACGGCAGTGCCTGTAGCCGATAAGCCAACGTCGATTACCTGGCAAGGACTAGGGCCATTTGAGAACTATCCTGACAGAAAAGCGGCAGCGCGTTATGGTCGCTACACCTTACCTATAGAAGAGATGCAAACGTGCTACATATTCCCAACGGACAACGGCTTGCGCTGTGGCTGTACGCAACTTGAAGTTAGCGGCCTGAAAGCAAGAGGACAGTTCTATTTTAACGTGAGCGAATATGGGCAAGCACAGCTAGACGAGGCAAAACACACCTGTGATTTAACACCTCAAGATTGTGTGTTTGTGTACATAGATCATGCCCACATGGGCGTAGGCGGCGATGATTCATGGAGCCCAAGTACACATAAAGCATTCTTGTTGGAAGAGAAGCAATACCGCTACTCAGTTTGCTTTAGCGCTGCTGACAGCTAATCCTCAGTGTGAAGCCGAGCATTTAGCACTCGATATCTCAAATGACAATTCGCGGCATAGCATAGCTATGCCGTCATTGGGATAAAGTGTTTACATATAAAAAAGCCGCTACACAGTAGCGGCTTTTCATTAATTCAAAACTCGTTCAGGCAACGTCTTAGCCGTCAACCTGACCGCAGAAACGGTAACCTTCACCGTGAATGGTTACAATCAATTCTTCATCTGAAGGATCTGATTCGAAGTGCTTACGAATACGACGAATCGTTACGTCAACCGTACGGTCATTCGGACGAAGTTCACGCCCCGTCATTTCCATAATTAGCTGCTCACGGGTAAGGATTTTACCTGGATTGCTTAGGAAAAGGTGAAGAGCGCGGAATTCACTGCGTGGTAGACGGAATTCTTTTCCGCTAGGCGAAATCAATGAACGGCTATCACCGTCAAGCGTCCAACCGTTGAAGCTTACACGGCTTGGTAAATCGTCGTCTTCTGAAGAGTTTGTAGTACGAGACAGTAAGTTGCGCGCGCGAATAGTCAATTCACGAGGGTTGAATGGCTTAGTCAGATAATCGTCTGCGCCAATTTCAAGACCTAGAATACGGTCAACGTCGTTATCACGACCCGTTAGGAAGATAAGCCCAACGTTTTTACGGTCACGTACTTCACGTGCCAAGATAAGGCCATTTTTACCCGGTAGGTTAATGTCCATGATAACCAAATTGATAGCGTGATTCTCGAAGAAATCATGCATTTGATCACCGTTCTCGGCCTCAAACACATTATACCCTTCCGCTTCAAATAAACTCTTAAGCGTGGTACGGGTTACCACCTCATCTTCAACAATTAACACATTTGGCGTCTGCATGGTGTTCTACACTCTTTCTAAAATACGATTTAAGCAACTAACTGGTTAAATTTTAATATTCATGTACTTGATTGCAAGCAACTTGTGAATATTCTTACTGTTAAGGTATTGGGGTTAGCCAATAAAAATCAAGAAAAGTTCATACTTTATACAACTATTCTGACGTTTTCGCATTAACAACGGGGAAGATAATTACAAATTCTACGCCGTTGCCTTCCTCACTGGTGATCGATATTGAACCATTAAGGGCTTGCGTTACTAAGTTGTATACCAAGTGCATTCCCAATCCGGAACCACCTTGCCCACGCTTCGTGGTGACAAAGGGATCAAATATCCGTTTGCGAATCTCTGGGGAAATGCCTTTTCCGTTGTCGGTATAAACAAGCTTGAGCTTATTGTTACTCACCAATTCGGCACGTATATCAATTGTGCCTTCATCCATGGTTTCAAACCCATGAATAACCGAATTCATGATTAAATTAATCAAGATTTGATTTATTGGGCCAGCCTTCGTTTCAACGCTAAGGGTAGGGTCGCATTCTACGTTGATGTTGTGTTTTAATTTTTTGAGTCGAGGCTGCAATGACAGTAGTATCTCATTAACTAGCTGCACAACGCAAAAACTTCGACTAGATTCTGAGGTTTGATCGACAGCAACCTGCTTAAAACTGCTAATAAGCTCGGCAGCTCTGTTCAAATTTCGGTAAATAATATTCAGGTTTTCATTACTCTCATCCAAAAAGCGCTTCATTGCACTGGCTTTGAGCGTTTTATTTTCGAAGTCTTTTTGGATAACCGCTAATCTGTCTAACATCATTGTCGACGCAGTAACACCTAAACCTATCGGAGTATTTACCTCGTGCGCAACGCCCGCAACCATATCTCCGAGCGAGGCCATCTTTTCATTCTGTACAATTTGACGCTGGAACTGATGTAGCTTTTCTAACGTTTGAATAAGTTCCTGGTTTGCATCCTTAAGGGCGGTGGTTCGGTGACTTACCATATCTTCTAGGCTGGCATTGAGCTTTCTATGTTGCTCCTCCGCCTGTCGTTGCTTTTGCATATACTCTTGCATGCGAAATAGCATCACATTCACGGCGTCAGCCAAGATATCGAGTTCTCTAATGGTGGAGCCGCTGGCACGGGCTGAATAATCACGTTGTCGTGAAGTACGCTGCAAGAAGTTAGCAATGTCTTCAACGGGGCCAGTTACAATACGCTGCATACGCACTGCAAAGTAAAAGCTAATAGCCAATAGCGCCAAGGCTACTGCTAAATTAAGCCAAATCGACTTTCCAACAAGCTGGTTAAAATTCTCTGAGGAAATTCGTAAATATATCCAGCCCAACTGAATGTTCGTCTCTGTGTCGAAGACTTTTGCACTTAATTCAAGGTATTGCCCATTGTCGGCCAATTGAGGTGTCATAAACATGGACGCCAGTTGATTTTCCTTGCCTCCTAACAATAACTGGCCTTCCTTGTTATAAGAGGCGAAAATCTGGGGCTCTACGTTACCGCTTTGTGCTTTGTAAACGTGGGCATTTAATACATGGTCGGCGGCAGCAAGGTTACTTAGGGCAAGTTCAATGCGCTCTGGCGTTTCGTCATAAAGATACATAGCTGAACTGCTTGCGACCAACTTGGCTAACATGAGTGCGTTAGACTCAAGTTCATGACGGTAGGTTTTAATTTGCGTGTAGACGGCAAGACTGGATAACACTGCAAGCGAAAAGGTAGCAATTGACATTACCACCCAAATGAAAAGGCTTTTTATAGTAAGCTTGACTACTTTATCCGTCATATCCGTTTTGCGTATTGTCCATCCACGTCTTACATACATCAATAGTGGCGCAAAAATGCGCAAAAAGGAAGATGCCTATAAACAATAATTAATGTAAGCAGCGCCCGCTAGTTGAGGGTTGAAAGGTAAAGTTGCTGGTAATTTTTTGCAGCCGCTTCCCAAGTGAATCGCGTTCGCATACCCCGTTGCTGCATTGCTCTGAACTTGCCAGCGTCTTCGTAGAACGCTAGCAGTGCTCGGCGAATACACGATAGCAAGGCGTGCGGCGTAGGGTCGTCAAACACAAAACCCGTCCCATCGCTATCATTACTGTAATCGATAACCGTGTCTTTGAGTCCGCCCACCGAACGCACGATAGGGATGGTTCCATAAGCTAAGCTGTACATCTGGTTCAATCCGCACGGCTCAAACTGAGAAGGCATTAGAAAAAAATCAGCGCCGGCTTCTACAAGGTGGGCATGTTCGGAACTAAACCCGTTTATAAACGCAAATTGATCAGGGTGTTGTTGAGCGAATTCGCCAAGGTCCATACACACTTTAGGGTCGCCCGTGCCCACAATTACCATTTGAACATTGTGCTTAATTAAATCGTCCAAAATGGGCAGTATGTAGCCAAAGCCTTTTTGTTCAGTCAGCCGGCACACCATTCCAATAAGCGGTACGTTGCCATTCTCAGGTAATCCCGACTTCTCCTGTAATGCTCGTTTACATGCGGTCTTTGGATGAAGATTCTCTACACTGTAATTCTCAGGTAGGAATGTATCTGTTTCGGGGTTCCACTGCGTGTAGTCACATCCGTTAAGAATACCGCTTAAGTCGGCTTGACGATTTACAAGCCGCTCGTGCAGGCCATGACTACCCAGGTCAGTGAGTAACTCGCTTGCATAGTTAGGGCTTACGGTTGTCACTTTCGTGGCAAACTCAATCCCGCTTTGCAGCATATTGATGTAACCGCTGTGCACTTGCGCCAGAATGTTTGGATGATGGCGAAGAAAGGGAATGCTCTCAAGCTTATGCACGCCTTGAAAAGCCGCGTTATGAATAGTGAATATGGTTTTAGTACCGTCAAAATACCCGGATTTGTCGTGGGTAAGTAAAAACGGCAGCATGGCCGCATGCCAGTCGTGACAGTGAATAATGTCAGGCTTTTTATCGATAGCTTTTAGCGTTTGGAGTACGGCGCCACTGAAAAAGCTAAAGCGCTCACCATTGTCTTCATAGGCCTCAAATGCGTTGGCGTACAGCCCTTCACGCATAAAGTATTCGGTCGAGTCTACAAAGTAAATAGGAATACCGTGCCATTGCATGTAGCGAATATCAAAATGGTACACCTGACCTTCAGTAAACAGGGTTTGTTGCTCGATTACGGTTGGTAGGTTCAACTGTTCAGCCAGTACTTGGTAATAAGGCATAACAATGGTGATGCTTTCGCCCAAGGTATCTAGCGCGAGTGGGAGTGCTTTTCCAACGTCTGCAAGGCCGCCGGTTTTTACCAATTCTTCAACTTCTGAAATAGCAAATACAATATTCACAGGTGATCCCCCAGAGCGTAACGTGCAGTGCACTTGTAATGCTTAAATATAGTGTAAGGAAAAAGCGCCGTATGCCATTGCGTGGAGTACGCAATGGCATGAGCAACAGGTAGAAAAGCTAAATTAGCACAAGCTAATGGTTTTTTTAATTACAAAGCCGCTTGATAAACAGAAAATTGCGACGTTTGTGCTGTGGTATAGACCGTTTGGAAGTGCTCAGCGAGTAAACCTGGGTAGGGTAAGAATCGGTTTGCCACCATCTGCATAGTGCCGCCACGACTTAAGCTTGCTTTAGCGTCAGAAATAAAGCGCTTAGTGATGGTGTAGTCAGTTTTAATGCCAGTATGAAATGGTGGGTTGGTGACAATATGCTGTACTTTTTGGGTAAAACCGTGCAATCCATCCGCAGCATATAGTGTTGCTGATAATCCGTTGTCAGCTAGGGTGAGTGCACTACAGTAAACCGCAAGTGCGCTAACATCAGTAAGATGAAGCTTCAAATGCGGATACTTAAGCATTATATAACTGGCAATCACGCCAGCGCCGCATGCGAAATCCAGAATTTCACCGCTCAGTGATGTTGAGAGTTTTTCTAGTAAAAGCTCAGTTCCCGCATCCAGTTCTTTGTAGCTGAATACGCCAGGCATAGAGGCCACTTGCCAAGCCGTGCCCTCAACGTGATACGTATTCATGTCAAGCCATGCATCCGGTTCAAAGGCAAGATGTGGCTCTTCAACTAAAACGGTGATAAGACTGCAGTGGCGAGCAGAATCAACCTTTTGGGTTGGGCCGTATTGGTCCATCAACTTAGCAGCACTTTTTATACCGCCCTTATTTTCACCCACCACGTGAATACGACCATTTTGGCCCACCATGCTGGCTGCCATTCGCAATAGCATCTGAAAATGGGTTTTTGCTTTGGGTAAGAAAATCATCACGTCAGTGTGAGATTTCTCTAGTGCAACGAAAGGCGTAAATATATGAGTATGATTTCCGACTTTTTGCGTCACCTCAAAACCTGTGCGCGTAATATCTCGGCTATCAAACGATACCGAGGGTACGACTCTTACGCACTCTGAAAAAATATCGAAATATTGGTGAATTACCGTGACTTCTTGCGATTTAAGACCGTCCAGAAAATACGCATCAGAAGGGTTGATAAATGCCCACTGACCTTCTTCGAAAAGCGGGATATTACGTTCTAACAGTTGGCTTTGAGGAGATAAAATCATTACTTAGTACGCTCGAAAATTAGATCCCAAACGCCATGACCTAGTTTTTGGCCACGGGTTTCAAACTTGGTAATTGGGCGGTAGTCTGGACGAGGTACATAGTCGCCGTCAGGTGCAGTATTGGTGTAACCGTCGGCATTGATCATAACGTCTAACATGTGCTCAGCATATTGCTCCCAATCCGTCGCCATATGAAAACAACCGCCAATAGCTAATTTGGTGCGAACCAGCTCAACAAATTCAGGCTGAACAATACGGCGTTTGTGGTGACGCTTCTTGTGCCAAGGGTCTGGGAAAAATAGCTGTAGGCGAGACAACGAACCGTCTGGGATCATATTCTTAAGCACTTCTACTGCATCATGGTCCATTACACGCAAGTTCTCGACGCCTTGTTCGCTTGCTTCAGCTAAGCATGCGCCAACGCCTGGACGGTGAACTTCAATGCCGATAAAGTCTTTCTCAGGTGCGTTTGCGGCCATTTCAACCAATGACTTGCCCATACCGAAGCCAATTTCTACAACAACAGGCGCACTTCGGCCAAAAATTTCTGACAACGATAACGGTGCTTCAGCGTAGTCAATGCCCTTGGTTGGCCAGTAATCTTCTAGCGCTTTTTCTTGTGCTTTAGTAAGTCTACCTTCGCGTTTCACGAAGCTTTTTACCTTGCTTACGTATACTCCAGCGGCTTCTGCTTCCGCCTGACTTTTGAATTGCCTCATTTGCAATGCCTTTCTTACCCAATTTTATGGTGGCGCATTATCCACTTACCCACGGCTTATGCAACGCTATCGTGGCAAAAATGCTGTAATTTTATACGCCAATTTGTTTCGCAATAATAGACGCTACGGCGTCAGTTTTCTCAAGTACTACCATATGCCCGGCGTCACTAATGGTGTGGAACGTCGCTTTGGGTATTACATTTTTTAGCTGCTTAATTGTTTCTGCTGGTGCAATGGCGTCTTGCTGGGCAGTAATAAACGTTACTGACGCGTTGATCTTTGCGAGCGCTTTAACGGTACTTTCTCGTGGTGTGGTTGCTAGCGTGTGGTTGAGTAACGTTGTTTTACCTAAATCCTGCGCCATCGATTTTACAACGCCAGCCACGTTTTCATCCGCTAAGCGGGAAGGGTGGATAAATCGCGAAAGATAAGCGTCGTTGTCGGGCTTAAAGTTACCTTGCTTAAGCATAGTAGTAAGCTGCTTGCGCTTTGCAATTTCTTCTTTTGATAACCCTTCTGGGTTGTAACCGATTAAGGTTAGCGAAGCAATATTGGCAGGATTGCGCTGTGCTACTAATGCAGCTATAAACCCGCCCATCGAATAACCCACAAGGTGCACTTTTTCGTTATCAAGAATACGATCTTCACTTAATGCCAGCATTTCTTCTAGCGATGCTGCCCATTGAATCGGTACATAACGACGTTGTGCAATATTTAGTTCGCGCCAAAGCGGTAGAAATACGCGCTCGTCACAGAGCGTACCGGGAAAAAATAAAACAGGGTGCTGCACAGACACGTGTGCTCCTTAACAATAAACTGGCTAGTTACATGCTACCATAGCGCGCTTTTTAATGAATGGTCGCTAAGTAGAAAACGACCAAGCGGTAGTAACTGCCCATACAGACGATTATGACAGAACAACAATATACAGGTAGCTTTGCAGAGCGAGCACTCGCATGGTTTGATAAACACGGGCGAAAGCATTTGCCTTGGCAACAAGACGTTACGCCTTATAAGGTGTGGGTGTCGGAAATAATGCTGCAGCAAACTCAAGTCACCACGGTAATTCCCTACTTTAAACGCTTTATGGCGTCTTTTCCCACCGTGCACGACTTGGCTAAGGCTTCTCAAGACGACGTGCTTCATCATTGGACTGGGCTTGGCTACTACGCAAGAGCAAGAAATCTTCACAAAGCTGCGAATACGCTGGTAGAAAAATACAACGGCGAGTTTCCCTATAGTCTAGAAGAAGTCATGGATTTGCCCGGCATAGGGCGCTCTACCGCTGGGGCGATACTTTCGCTATCTCGCAATATGCGCTTTCCTATATTAGATGGCAACGTGAAGCGTGTGTTGGCCCGATACTATGCAATAGGCGGGTGGCCGGGACAGAAAAAGGTAGAGAATCAGCTTTGGGAAGTGGCCGAGAAAAACACGCCCACTAATTCAGAAGGCGGACGTTGTGCCAACTATACGCAGGTGATGATGGACTTGGGCGCGATGATCTGTACGCGAAGCAAGCCAAAGTGTGATGAGTGCCCGCTTCAAGCCGACTGTATTGCCTACGCCCAAGGCGCGCAAGCCGACTACCCGGGTAAGAAGCCGAAAAAGGCGCTACCGGAGAAATCTACCTATATGGTGGTGGCACAGTTTAACAGCCAAGTGTATTTAGAGCAGCGTCCCTCAACAGGGCTTTGGGGTGGCCTATATGGTTTTATTGAGGTGTCTTCAATAGAAGAGGGGATTGCGCAGTTGGCCAAGCGAGGTATCAGTGTCGACGAAACCCGAACGCTTGAAGGGTTCCGTCATACCTTTAGCCATTTTCATTTAGATATCACCCCGGTAGTGGCCGTGGTAAACTCTGCTCCAACAAAGCGCGTAGCCGAAACGGCATTTCGTTGGTTTTCGTTGAACGAGCCTATTGAAGTTGGTTTGGCGGCACCTACAACCAAGATTATTCAGCAGTTAATGCGTTAGGCGTTCTAAGCCCAACGCAATATTTATTGCTTAGCAGATAGCGAACGAAAGGAAATAACATGGCAAGAACGGTATTTTGTCGCAAGCTTCAAAAAGAAGCTGACGGCTTAGATTTCCAACTTTACCCGGGGGAGCTGGGTAAGCGTATTTTCGACAACATTTCTAAAGAAGCATGGGCCGAATGGCAGAAAAAGCAAACCATGCTAATTAACGAACACAAGTTGAATATGATGGAGCCGAATGCCCGTAAGTTTTTAGAAGAAAAAATGTCGGCATACTTGTTCGACGATGTAGAGCCTACGATTGAAGGCTACGTTCCGCCTGAAAAATAAGCAAAAAAGCCTTTTTTGAGCAAACAATGCGCAAACAGTAATAAAAGCGCAAAAAAAGCGAGAAAAACGGTTGACTTGTGAAGGCGAAAACCGTTTAATACGCACCCACAGCAGGACAGGCAGTAAACGCCTAGAACGCTAACAAGTTTCAGCCTCGATAGCTCAGTTGGTAGAGCAGCGGATTGAAAAGTGCAAGCACTTCCAATCAGATTTACCAAGAAGGCTTTTAGAGCAATAGTTTTAAAGTTAGTAAGCACTTCGATAAAGCTTGCAAAGTTTTGCAAAGTTTTTTATAAAGCTTACTTAGCACAGTTTAAGTGCCTCGATAGCTCAGTTGGTAGAGCAGCGGATTGAAAATCCGCGTGTCCCTGGTTCGATCCCGGGTCGAGGCACCATTTATACGAAAGCCCTGAGCAGAAATGTTCAGGGTTTTTTTTGTTTAATCTTAGAATAGTTCTAATCTTAAAAGCTTTACTGTATGGTCTAAATTGTAAAGGTGTAGCTTTTCATCTTTACAACATGTTTTTGCTTGATGCATTGAATACAAAAGGAAATGTTTTAGATCTATGAAATTGGCTGTAATTAGTGATCTTCATGTCGGAGACTATGCTAGAGCGAAGGACTTCAATCCTAGTGAAGGTGAACATTCGGTCATCGACTGTTTCATGGACTCCTTTAAATCTAAATTTGGTAAATGTGACTACAAATGCGATTATTTATTTGTAGCTGGTGACATAACAAACCGAGCAAATAAAACAGAATTTGACTTAGCTACCGTAAGGATATTAGAGATTGCTGAAACCTTAACTGTTCCGGAAAGTAACATTTTTATTGTTCCTGGTAATCACGACTCAAACTCTGAGGGATCCCCACGAATTTAATTTCATATGCCTCCGGCCCAGGCTGCGTCAACTATGGAGCTGTACCATTTGAGTGCAGCTTTCCACTGTCGCATA
>NZ_JAKRFA010000016.1:0-83945 GCF_022348305.1 Alteromonas sp. MmMcT2-2 | reverse complement strand
CTCTTTGTTGTGTCACCTTGATGTAGAACCACTATACCTGCGGTAACACGCCGCGATTACGAACATTTTAACTCTCGCTGAGTGGGTAATGATCTATGCTGACTGGTATTACTTACCCTATTGAGCTTAAAGTTAGTGAAGCGCTGATGAAGGTGATACTTTGGCTGCCTTTTGCGCTGGATAAATAGTAGCGCCCACACTCAAGAACATAGCAACAACCACGGTTACTACAACGTCTTGCCAATGTAGATCAGATGGTAGGAAATCGATGAAATATATATCGCCTGATAGAATTTCTATGCCTATCGCCACCTCAATAAAGCGAACAATCTCAGAGAGGTTAGGTGCTACCAGTAGCGCTAAAACCACACCTATAGTAATGCCTATAACGCCATTGATAACGCCCTGCAACACGAAGGTATTGCGAATTAAACGATCCGTCGCTCCCATGGTTTTTAATATTGCGATGGCAGCCTGTTTGTCTCTAACCGCCATAACCAGTGACGACACAATGTTAAAACAAGCAACGGCAATGACCAGCGTCAAGGCGATATACACCACAGCTCTAACTAGCTGAATATCGTTATACAAATGGCCCTGGGTACGTGTCCAGTCAGACATGTAAACAGCCTGAGGATAGCTGTAACCTATATCTCGCATCGTGTCGTAAGATGAAAATGGGTCGTTAAGTGTAAATTGAATTCCTTGTGACTTAGATGAAATACCAATAGCTTCAGACGCTGTTTCCAAGTGCATTAAACCCAGCTGGTTATCGAGTTCACCGCCAACAGATAGCACTCCAGAAATAGAAAGCCTAATTGAACGTGGGGCTTTGAAGGTTAGATCCTGAGTTGTTTGGGGAATGAGTATTTGAACAATGTCACCAATATTAAAATCCATGGAAGCGAAAATGCCCTTTCCAACAATGAGACCATTTTTCTGCGTCAAAAAACGTTGCCAATCCTCACTTGTGACTCTTTCAGCATATTTGTCGCTAACACTGTTAACCGGAATACCAGTAACGCTAATTGCCTTCAATTCCCCCTTTGACTGCAACATTCCGGTTATCCCTGTGTATGGAGTGACAGACGCAATACGGCTATCTTGAGACAAACGATAGAGCTGCGCGTCTAAATTTTCTATTCCGCTTTCGCTTTTGCTATATAATTCACCATGAGGAACCACACTCAAAATACGACTTGTAAGCTCTTTTTCAAATCCGTTCATTACGCTTAGCAACACAATTAGTACAAAGCAACCAAGGGCAATCCCAATGGTGGATGACATCGAAATAAAAGAGATGAAACGCTGTTCTGAACGTGTTTTTCTGAAGCGTTGGGCCAATTCAAAGGCGAGCATCTTGGCTCTCCTTGAACAACGTATCGCTCGCTAATCTGCCGTCCTTTATCTTCAGCACCCTGTCCATTTTCCTAGCCAAGGTAATATCGTGGGTAACGACGACAAACGCTGTCCCTTTTTTATCACTTAAGCTAGTAAGCAGTTTATAAATTTGCTCACCCGTCGAGTCATCAAGATTTCCTGTAGGTTCGTCGGCCAGCACCACTGATGGCTCGGTAACTAAAGCTCGTGCTATTGCCACACGCTGTCGTTCACCGCCTGACATGGTCGATGGTAAATGGTCGACGCGGTGAGAAAGCCCAACTTCATCTAACATTTCACGAGCCTTGCCGTGGGCCAATTTGGTCGAGAGCCCTCTAATTCTTAGCGGCATTGCTACATTTTCTAACGCTGTGAATTCACCGAGCAAATGATGAAATTGATAGATAAAGCCCATTTCGTCATTGCGAAGCTTTGCTAATGCATTTCCAGATAATTGACCGAGTGATTTTCCATTGAATTCGACTTCGCCGCTAGAAGGTTTATCCAACCCTCCAAGAATATGTAAAAGGGTGCTTTTACCTGAGCCGGAGCTACCTAAAATAGCAACATGTTCGCCAGCTTTTATTGAAAGAGAGACATCGTGTAAAACGGGGGTAGCATTACTGCCATCTTGATAGGTTTTATTAATATTGCGGCAAATTAGCACGTCCTGCATGCGAGTATTCTTCTTTAATTTCCAGACGGTGAATGGTAGCGTTAAACGCTACCAACACCAACTGAAAAATAACAGCGCTAAAATGTAAATATCAATCCGTATTATTGTATGCCTTGAACGCTTTTGGCCAACGCATCCACCGACTGTGGCTTGCCAAATAACCACCCTTGACCAAAGCCGATGGTTAATCCTTTCAGTTCATTGCATTGATCAATGTTTTCGACCCCTTCTGCAATTAAATCAATATTAAGTCCTTCGGCAATGCTCACAATGTGAGGGATGAGCGATGAACGAATGCTGTTATCTTCCATATCCATAACAAAGCTGCGGTCAATTTTAAGGTAATCACAGTTTAGCGTTTTAAGCTGGCTTAAATTTGAATAACCCACTCCAAAGTCGTCAATTGCAAATAAGAAGCCTTTGCTCTTCAGCGACTTAATATGCTTCACCGCGCTATGAGTGGCGATTTGCTCATCTTCAGTGATCTCTAAAACTAACTTGAAGTTCTTTACGTTCATATCTAGTACAAAGTCTAGGTCCAAACAACCTTCGCGGGTAAAATCGAAGGGGAATAGATTAAACGATACCTTAAAGCCTTCGGGGGTCTCTGGGTTTTCGTTGAGTTCTCTCATGGCGGTGGTAATCATATCAACCGTAAATTCCCAGGTCATATCCTGCTCTTTTACCTGAGGAATAAATTTGTCAGGGTAAATCGGCCCAAATTCATCCTCAAATCGACTCAATACTTCGCACCCAATGACCTTTCCCGATTCCAAATTTACAAAAGGTTGGTACAAGCAATAGAACTTATGTTCTTTTAGCCCTTTACTGACGCGAGACTCAAGTGAACGTCGTCGTCTTAAATAGTTAAAGGTAAGCATATGCGTCAACGCTGCTGTCATTATCATAGCAAACACGAACAACACCAGCTTGCCCATGTGCAAATCTAATACGCGACCGTGATCAGATTTCACTTTTAGGCAGGTATGATTGTAGCGTTCATCACACTGGATAAATTGTAAGGAAAAATAGCCAGTGTGTGCGTCCATGTCATCTTCGCTGAGGGTAGAACCGACAAGGCTAGGATTACCTGCCATATGATAAAACTGATCGCCATTGTAGAACAGTTGCCAATCTTGCGTGTAGCTGTAACCAATGACACTATCCATATCCAATACTGCGTTGTAACGTCCGCGCTGTACTATAGTACCAGTAGCTTGTTTATCGAAAAGCTGAAGAGGAGTATTAATCCAAAAAGCGTCGCCAAGCTGAGTATAAAAATCAGGCTTAACCTCTTTCATGGGCTCTTCTAGAATGTCCAAATAAGTACTGCACAATAGCTCGTTATTTTGATAAAAACCTATCTCTTTTACAAATCGAGAGCGAAACAAGGTTTTTCGCATTTCCGCTAAGTTATCCATTCCACAGGTTTGATACGGCAGCGCATTTAGGTAATCGAGCGTGATCTCAGCATCTCTAAATACTACGCGCACATTATCTAGTATTTCTGTAGCGCGACTCTCCTCTTGTTCTCGAATAAACACAAACATAACGATAGCGAGTAATAGGGTCACACCCACTACGCTTAGCAATGACACCCCAATTGCTTTTACATTATCAGCAAGAAAGTACTGTTTTTGGTCGCTTTTATTCATGGTTTCCGTGTTTTTTAGCGTGAGCGACCTAACTTTAGTACAAATTAAAAAAAAGACACTACGACTTTAGGGCATGTTACTGTTTGTTGGATGTTTTTTTACTTTATAGAAGACTATTAATCGAAGAGGAATAATGTTTCTAGTGTCACATTGTGCAATTGGGAAATGGAGCAATTTCTTGAATGGCTAAATGACAAGGGGGTAAGAATAAATAAAGTGCGATTGCGAGAACAGCAATTTTAACGACAGAGTAAAAAGAGAGCTTTTTGAATGTACCCAGAAGGGGGAATTATCTAAGAAGGAAAAGCTTATCATTAATGGCGGAGCGGACGGGACTCGAACCCGCGACCCCCGGCGTGACAGGCCGGTATTCTAACCAACTGAACTACCGCTCCGCATAATGGGAAGCGCGCTTTATTCGATTAATGGCGGAGCGGACGGGACTCGAACCCGCGACCCCCGGCGTGACAGGCCGGTATTCTAACCAACTGAACTACCGCTCCACATAATCGAGATTGCGCTGTATAACTAAATGGCGGAGCGGACGGGACTCGAACCCGCGACCCCCGGCGTGACAGGCCGGTATTCTAACCAACTGAACTACCGCTCCGAAGACCTTTTAGTTATACCATTGAAAGAGTGGCGGAGCGGACGGGACTCGAACCCGCGACCCCCGGCGTGACAGGCCGGTATTCTAACCAACTGAACTACCGCTCCACATCTTCAATGTTATCAGTGAGTTGACTTGGCTGTTGTTGCCCTGTCCCCTGACTGCGGCGCAGATAATACGTATTCCCCTATGTGGAGTCAACGCTTTTTATTAATAAAATTGTCATCTGCGGTTTGTTTGCCTGTTAAATAGGCATTATGTCGAAATAAAATTCAAACTGAACAAATTAGCGACGCCTTAAACTGAAGCGCTGGTCTCCCTGCTATTCCTTTTCAGCTTTTTCACGCTTTTTGAATAGCCCTAGCAGTTTTTTAAACCCCTTAGGTTCAGATTCCATAGTAAGGTCAGCATCGGTGGTTTCTCCCGATGGCTTTGCAGTACTATTTGCTTGCTTAGGCGCAGACGCCTTTTTTCGCATAATAATAATTACAGCAGCAGCGATTACTCCGATGAGCACTATAGACCCATTTACGGCCACCAGAATGAGGGTTAGCGTCCCATCATCCATTTCATCTTCTACCGAATTTGGCTGCATATCGTCTTGTGGCACTTCAGGTTGCGTTATTAAGGGTGCACTGCCATCAACGATAGGATCTTTTCCATTGATTAAAGGGTCTTCAACCTCAGGCTCGGCTGGTCCCTCTGCCACAAAACTATATTCAGGGACATCTAATATAAAATCGCGCCCATCCATTGTCGTGCCGTAAGCAGTGAGCTTTACCCTAAAAATTCCTTCTTCGTAGGCGACAATCAAGTGCTCTCGAGGATCCACACCGCCTTCTGTTAGCGAAAAATTCTGCATATCGGAATTAGGAAACTTCACTTTGCCATCGACTAGCAGTGACTCGATGTCGACTAATTCACGGTCTACATCAATAATAATTTTATGATAGCCCTCTCCGCCTCCATCCATTTCAACATCAATAGACACGGGATTTTCATGTAAGACGATAAGTTCGCCTATTTGCTCGCGGGTGTACATTGGTGTGCTTACGCGAAAAATAGGCTTCCATTCACCAGCCGGTATTTTCAAGTTGAACTGGCCAGTAAAAACGCCATCTCCTGGTCGCTCATCCATCCCTCGCCCATCGTCTTTAAATGTCGCTATGCGCTGGTCATTTGTACCAAAGTTGCCGTAGTTAGGGTTATTGGTACTCTTAAACTCAATCTCTAAGTCGACGACATCTCTGAACTGTTTGTTTTCTATAGGCTTGCCGTTGTTGGTTAAATAGGCTGTGGATTTAAGTATTTCGCCGGCAAACAGCACATTCGGTAACGGCTCAGCATGAAGTTCAACATTAGACAAAACCATTACACGGCTTTGCGGTAATACTTGACCTACAGCTTGCCAAGGCCCTGGCACAGGATCTTTGATGGTGATCATGTCAAAGGTATCAGCGTCGTACCACTGCACCTTTTCTTCGTCGACGCGCCCTTGAAATAGCTTTGAACCATCGGGTCTAACCAGCACCACAGGGGCAGAACCGTACTCCCTAAAGAAAACCATGGTGATTTCTTTAACGTTATAGTCAACGCGAAAGCGGTTTTGTAACAGTTGAATGGAGTTGGTGTATTCATCACCAAGCTCTGTAAGAGGAGATGTATCTATTGTTGTGTTGCTTGATTGAGCATTTTGTACAGCGCTATCAGCAAGCTGCCTTGCAGCGTCGCGTTCGTCTTCTTGCGACTGAGCGCCAGCGCTTAAGTGTATAAACAATGATAAAAAAATTACCCAATAAAACCACACTCTCACGCTACGCTGCTCCTGCATTGTTTGGCTATTTTAGTTCTGTTTGATTATGTTCTGCTAAGACACCTCTTCAGGCTGAGGACGCCATAAACATTTGCCACCCGCTTTTTCGACAATATCCAAGCGAGCCTCATGCTGTGTTATTTCATCGGCGGAGGCTTTAATAACCTTTAATTTATTTGCGCTTCGGTTAATTCTTCGAATGGCAGTTGAGTCAGCGTCGCTGCCAGAGCTAGACGCCAGTTTAAGCTTGGTTTGCCCACCGGTCATCAACAGGTAAACATCTGCCAGGATTTCCGCATCCAGCAAAGCGCCGTGAAGGGTACGATGACTATTGTCTATACCATAACGCTTACACAATGCATCGAGGTTGTTCTTTTGGCCTGGATGCATTTGGCGAGCAAGAGTAAGTGTATCTAGAACATCGCAAATCTGGTTAGTAATAACGCCTTTGGTAGACGCTTCCATGCCAAACTCGTGATCCATAAACCCAACGTCGAAGGGCGCGTTGTGAATGACTAACTGTGCCCCTTTGATAAAGCTCACAAACTCCTGAGCCACTTGAGAAAATGTAGGCTTGTCGGCAAGAAATTCATTGGTTATACCGTGGACTTCAATTGCCTCTTGTTCAATGTGACGGCCCGGATTGATGTAAACGTGAAAGTGATTCCCCGTCAATCGGCGGTTAACAACTTCAACACACCCTATTTCGATAATGCGGTGGCCTTCTTTGGGGTCAATACCTGTGGTTTCAGTATCGAGAACAATTTGGCGCATGGAACCTCTACTATAATTACACTTTCATTTTTTGATAGTATATCAACCCCTTCGCAATCCGCTAAGGGAAAAGACAATATAAATTAAGCCAGTTAAATCAAAGGAAACGCTGTGGCTCAAAAGACCATTCATATATACACCGACGGCTCGTGCTTAGGCAACCCTGGACCGGGCGGGTACGGAGCTGTACTGATTTACAAGCAGCATAGAAAAGAGTTGAGCGACGGCTTTGCCCACACAACTAATAACCGTATGGAACTATTAGCCCCTATCGAAGCGCTTAATAGTTTAAACGAACTGTGCAGCGTTGAATTAACTACCGACAGCCAGTACGTAAAAAATGGTATTAATCAGTGGATCCATAACTGGCGCAAGAACGGTTGGCGCACGGCAGATAAAAAACCCGTCAAGAACGCAGATTTGTGGAAGCGACTAGATGAAGCGGTAAAAAAGCATCAGGTAAACTGGCATTGGGTAAAAGGCCATTCGGGGCACCCTGAAAATGAGCGCTGTGACGACCTGGCCCGCAATGCGGCAGAAGCCAATCCAACGAAACCCGACGAAGGCTTCGTTGGCAATTAGATAAGCTTACTGCAAAGCTCATTTACCAAGAAAGAACCAACTTGCCCTGCGTATCGTTGTTTTCCAAACGCACGTGGGGTTCGCTGATATCTTCAATGCAATAGTGAGTATCGATATTTACCCTAAGCTCTTTATTCTCAAAAGCGGGCAAGCATACGGTAGTAAAGTCACGAATTAGATCAGCTTTATAATCGTCGCTTCGATTTCTAAGTGTCGTGCCAATAATGGACGCCCTTTTACCTAACAGCATAGCCATATCGAGGTTATCAGCATATCTCCCTGCCAGCATCGCTAAGTAAACCACTTTTCCATCTTGCTTCAGTATTTTAAGGTTACGGTTGAGGTAGTCGCCACCTACCATATCAAGCACCATATCAACCCCTTCAGGCCAGACTTTTTTAAGCACATCATCAAACTGTTGCTGCTTATAATTGATAAGGTGCTCTGCGCCATTGCTTTCACACAATGAAAGCTTATCTTGGCTTGAGGCCGTTACCGCACTGTGTACGCCCCAATATCGACAAAGTTGCGTGGCAGCCAGCCCTACACCGCTTGCACCGCCATGAATTAACGCCCGTTCAGCCGGCTTTACATGCGCGATTGTGCGCAAACACTGAAATGCCGTAAGAAACACTTCGGCCAAACCCGCGGCTTCAAAAAACGGCATGCCTTTGGGGATGGGCATTAAATGGGCTGGATTAACCATCACTTCAGTGGCATAGCCGCCACCTGCAACCAAACCAAATACTTCGTCACCTTCTTTAAATGCAGTAACGTCACTGGCAACCTCTGACACCACACCGGCTACCTCTAATCCAAGAATATCGCTCTCGCCTGGTGGAGGTGGGTAATTCCCCTGGCGTTGCAAGGTATCCGCACGATTCACCCCAAACGCTTTTACGTCAACTTTTACTTTCCCTGGTGCTAGCGACAGCCCTTCACATTCCTTTACAACAAGTTCGCTTGGGCCGCATCCTTTTTCAAAATCGACATATCGCATAATTTACATCCAATCCTAGTCTTAAATTCTAATCGTAATTTGGCTACGTACTTTTATATCAAACAGTTTGGGTTTGTTTTGTGTTTATACCAGTCCGGATAGAGCATTTTAACTCTCGCTGAGTGGGTAATTATCTATGCAGATTGGTATTATTAACACAGAACTTATGAAATTGCGTATAATCGCGACCATTCTCATAAGCGAGTAAAATCGCTTAACTCTGTTTCACATTTATTAAATTAGTACGAGAGCCTTCATGTCAGCACAGGTCATATTACAGCCATCCAGAGACAAATCACTTCGCCGCAAACACCCTTGGGTATTCGAAAGCGCTGTGGCTGAACTAAAGGGCCGCGCGCGAGTTGGCGATACGGTAGACGTATTTGACTCTGAAGGCGACTGGTTAGGGCGAGGCGCTTACTCTCCAAATTCAAAAATTCGCGTTCGTATGTGGACATTCAAGAAAGACGAAAGCATTGATAACGGATTTTTCCTACGCCGTTTAGAAACTGCACTAGCCCTTCGCAAACGCTTGTTTGACCCAAACAAAACCAACGCGTTTCGCTGGATAGCGTCTGAAAGTGATGGCCTTCCAGGGATCACTATAGACCTATACGACAATGTTGCAGTACTTCAGCTTTTGAGCGCGGGCGGCGAAAAACACAGAGATAAGATAGTGTGGGCAATTACTAAGCTAATGCCTAATGTACACATATACGAGCGAAGCGACGTGGACGTGCGCAAGAAAGAAGGTTTAGAGCCTGTAACTGGTGTACTGCATGGTGAACCACCTATGCAAGTTACAGTAAAAGAAAACGGCATCAACATAGTGGTTGATATCGAGAACGGCCATAAAACCGGTTTTTACCTTGATCAGCGAGACAGTCGCGCGGCGGCTGCGCACTACGCGAAAGATGCCGACGTACTCAACTGTTTTAGCTACACAGGTACGTTTTCTTGCTACGCACTTGCTGGCGGTGCTAAGTCAGTTACAAACGTTGATGTATCTCAGCCTGCTCTTGATTTGGCTAAGCACCATGTAGCCATCAATGGTTTAGACGAAAACAAAGCCAATTACGTAAACCAAGACGTGTTTAAGGCACTCAGGGAGTATCACGAGCAGGGCAAACAGTTTGATATGGTGATACTCGACCCGCCAAAGTTTGTCGACAGCAAGGCAACATTAAACCGTGCTGCCCGCGGCTATAAAGACATTAATATGTACAGCATACATGCTGTTAAATCTGGTGGGCTGCTGCTTACATTTAGCTGCTCTGGCCTTATGCCGGCAGATTTATTCCAGAAAGTTGTGGCAGACGCTGCACTTGATGCAGGTCGTACTATCAAAATTATCGCAAGGCTTAATCAAGCCTCAGATCATCCTATCATTGGCAGCTATCCAGAAGGCTATTACTTGAAAGGTCTAGTGTGTGAAGTCACCGACGACTAGCTATTAAAAAAGCGCCCTTGTTGATGTATAGGGCGCTTAACGAAATCAATTGAGCTAACATTACGTTGTGCGAAAAGCTTACGAAGGTAAATCCATTCCCCTAAGATGCAAAGGTTATCTCATTGTTAGAAAAGCGACTTGATAACTGTTGTGAACTGTCATCTGATTGTTCCTTAACAACACCCTCTTTTTCTTCAACTTTCTTCCACACCATCTCGTGAAAATAAAACGCCACGGTATTAATGGCTGGCTCAACCAACGCTACGGCACCGCCTACTACCACACTTCCTGTCAGTAAGTAGGCAACCGTAAAGGCCACTGAAAAGTGCATCACTGCAAAGGTCATCGTCTTTTTCATAGTCATCGCTCTCTCAAAGTATTAAATCAGTTTGCTTTCGCATTAATGAGAATTATTAGCAATTAAGACTGAGAGTTAAAATAGAAAAAACTGAACGGCCTATTCGGTTTAGTATATGAAAGCTGAAAGACTGTTTTCAAACCACAACGGGCTGGTCAACATAGGAGCGTAAAGAAAGAAGCAACACCGCGAGGACGTCATTGCTGTAGACCCTGACGCTTTGTGTTTTTTAGTTAGACACGAAAAGGCGAAGCTTTTACCCCGCCCTAAAACGTTAGATTAGACTATTTCATCTGAGAAATTTCGACGCCTATAATGCAGCTTGACTCGGATTCAGGTTCACAGCGCACAACAGTCGCTAATGCTGCCAAAGATGGGATTTGCGAACTAGATGACTCTATTGCAACACTCACTTGTGTACCCACCTCAATTGAGGGTTCATCGACTTCCAAAGACATACCTGTAGCACTGATATCTCTACACATTGCCTGCATGGTGCGGCTCGACTCATCATCAGTAATTTGCAACTGACAAGGCGAATTTACCATCATCCTGAAAAAATTTCGCTTATCGTCGTATCCCAACATGTCTACTTCTCCTGATTTTTAGCGTTACGCTGACGACTACATCTGATGTTATAGGGCGATGCCGGTAACTTGTCAATCGAACTGTATAATATTTATTCAACAATTATTAAAAGTGTACTTTGGTCTAATTTCGACTACCTTCCCACTTAAATCAACGACTCAGCCGTTTCTGCCCGCTGTTTTGTTTGCGATAACAAATATGTGCCCTCATGCCCTAGCCTAGCTCATTGATGCTACCTTACACCTAACGCCCTTTTTTAAAAGTCAGCGAGGTGCAAAGTGATACGCTTAGCCGAAATCGGGTAAGCCGTCCCAAGCTGCTGCGCAAACAACGAAACCCGTAATTCTTCTATCATCCAGCGCACATCATTAAGAGCTTGAGGTACTTTACCTTTGGGGTATTTGCTGCACGCCTTTTCCCATTCTTTAATCGACTTTTCTACCGTGACCTGATGCATTCTGTCTTTGTTGGGATCAATGGGGAGCTTCTCTAGCCGACGAGCTAAACCTTTAATGTAACGATTCCAATCATCTAATCTGCTCTCGCTAATTTCAGAAACAAAACCAGGAAAAACTAACGATGCCAAGTGGGCTTTACAGTCACCTAGGGCGTTTATCATCGTCAGCGGTACATTACCTTTCATTTGCTTTTGGCACTGGTGCGCAAGGGTAAGCCCCTGCTCCACTTGCGTGGCAATCTCTAACACCCTGTCATTAATGTTTGCACGAGCAATCTCTAAACAGGCCTCAAAATCGGCTTTGCTGCGAATGTCGGTGTTATTGGTTTTGCAGTAATCACTGACAATGGCGTCGATACCCGCAAAAATACAATCATCAATTAGCGCTTTCACTTGTCCAAATGGATTGAAATACAAACCCAGCTTGGCTTTATTAGGTAATTTGCTTTGCAAATAATTAAGGGGCGACGGCATCGCGTTTTTAATCAAGACATTCACGCCTTGCTTATGCAGCACTTGGGCTTTATCCGCTTCTTCAATTAGCGCAATATCTACCTTATCGCCCTTTTGTACCAGAGCCGGGAACGCCTGAACTTCAAACCCGCCAACTTTCTGCACAAAGGTTTCTGGCAAGCTTTCGAAATCCCATTGTTCGATGTTATTTCGCTCTAACTCCGGAGTTGCGGCTTTCTCAAAGGTTTGCTTCACCTGCCCTGCACACTGCTGTTTAAGCGCGTGCAGGTCGTCACCTTTGGCAATATCATCACCGTTGTCGTTAACTACCGCGAAGTGCATTTTTAAATGCTTATCAAGCTGTTCTAAACTCCACTCTTCGCTTTCAATAATAACGCCTGTCATTTTGCGTAACTTATCGGTTACAGCTTCAAGCAGAGGCACCGGACGGTTGTTCTTATCTGTTTCACAGATATCAGCAAGGCATGCTTCAGCAAAGTTTGGCGCAGGCACAAAGTTACGACGCAAGCGTTTTGGCAAGGTTTTAATTAACCCCACAATAAGGTCGTGCCTTAGTCCCGGCACCAGCCAATCAAAACCTACGTTATCAACTTGATTAAGCACAGGCAGCGGGATGACAACAGTTACGCCATCGTCTTCAGCGTTAGGTTCGAAGTTATAGCGAAGCGGCAGCGTAATATTGCCTTGGCGCCATACATCAGGAAATGCGTTTGCTACCGATTGCCCAGGCTGCTGACGATATACGTCTTCTTCTTTAAACGTTAAACTGTCGTTGCTTCCGTGTTGCTTAAACCATTTCTTAAACGCCGCATCATTATTGGCTTCAACCGGAATGCGCTTGGCGTAAAAGCTTACCAGTTCTTCATCATCGACTATCAAATCGCGACGACGGGTCTTTTGTTCAAACTCGTCAGCCTGCTCAAGCAGCGCCTGATTTTCCTGTAAGAAACTGTAATTGAGCTTAGTATTGCCCTCGACTAACGCTTCGCGGATAAATAGCTCGTGGCAAATTGGCGGGTCGATGAGGCTATAAACCTTCGCACGCTTCATTACGATGGGTAGCCCGAACAAGGTTACTTTTTCAAAGGCAATCACCGCACCGCGCTTTTTAGACCAGTGTGGCTCTGAATAGCTTCTTTGCACAACATGCTCGGCCAAAGGCTCTACCCATGCTGGGTCAATTTTTGCCACCATACGAGCAAATAGCTTAGAGGTTTCTACAAGCTCAGCTGCCATTACCCATTTGGGCTGAGACTTTGATAGCCCTGAACCAGGGAAAATAAGAAAGCGCGAATTACGCGAGCCCATATACTCGCGCTCTTTATCTTTAAAGCCCATGTGAGACAGCAAGCCGCTGGCGATGGCTTGGTGAATAGCCTGATAGTCGGCTTCTTGCTTTGAAATGCCAAAGCCCAGCTCAGCGATAGACTTTTTAAGTTGGCTAACAATGTCCTGCCACTCACGCATACGTAAATAGTTGATGAAATTTTGCTTACACCATTTGCGCAATTGGTTTTGACTCAGTGCGTTTTGCTGCTCTCTAAACGCCACCCACAAGTTGTAAAGACTGATAAAGTCAGAATCTTTATCGTGGTATTCGCTGTGCTTCTCGTCTGCTTGCTGGCGTTTTTCCTGTGGGCGCTCTCGCGGATCTTGAATTGAGAGGCCCGCTGCAATCACCATGACTTCGCTGAGCGCGTTCGTGCGCTCGGCTTCAATCACCATACGTGCATAGCGAGGGTCGATAGGCAAACGTGCTACTTGACGACCTAGCGGAGTAAGCTGCATCTTGCCGCTTTGCTTGGTTTTTCGGTTATCTTTGCCTTTCGCGATAGCTTGAATTTCTTCAAGTAAACGGAAACCGTCGTTGATATTGCGGTTATCAGGCGGCTGAACAAATGGAAACGCAGCGATATCGCCTAACCCTAAAGCAAGCATTTGCAAAATAACCGACGCTAAGTTGGTTCGCAGGATCTCTGGGTCAGTAAATTCTGGGCGGCCTAAATAGTCTTCTTCACTATAAAGACGAATACAAATACCGTCAGACACACGGCCGCATCGCCCTGCCCGCTGATTCGCTGACGCCTGAGATATTGGCTCAATAGGTAAACGCTGCACTTTACTTCTGGCGCTGTAGCGTGAAATACGGGCAAAACCCGGGTCAATTACGTATTTAATGCCAGGCACCGTAAGCGAGGTCTCTGCCACGTTGGTGGCAAGTACAATGCGTCTGCCGCTGTGCGACTGAAATATGCGGTTTTGCTCTGCCGCCGACAACCTCGCATACAGCGGAACAATTTCAGTGTTGCGATAATGCTGTTTGCTCAAGGCATCTTGGGTGTCGCGTATCTCGCGTTCTCCGCTTAAGAACACTAAGATATCGCCCGGTGCTTCACGCATTAGCTCGTCGACTGCGTTTACGATGGCATCGCTTTGATCAATATCGTCATCATTATCTTCTGGCGCGTGGTAGCGAATTTCTACCGGATAGGTACGTCCACTCACTTCGATAATAGGCGCATTATTAAAATGCTTAGAGAATCGCTCTGGGTCGATGGTGGCAGAGGTGATAATGAGTTTTAAATCAGGGCGCTTGTCTAACAGCTGACGCAGATAGCCCAACAAGAAGTCGATATTAAGGCTGCGTTCGTGAGCTTCATCGATGATGATAGTATCGTATTGATTTAAAAAGCGGTCTTGCTGCATTTCAGCTAGCAGCATACCGTCGGTCATAAGCTTAACGTAGCTTCGCTCGCTTACCTGGTCGCTAAAGCGAATTTTAAAACCCACCTTTTCGCCAAGCGGCGTGTTTAGCTCTTCGGCTATACGAGTGGCTACACTTCGCGCCGCTAATCGTCTTGGCTGGGTGTGGGCTATCATGCCGTTTACACCGCGACCTAACTCTAAGCATATCTTAGGTAACTGCGTAGTTTTACCCGACCCAGTCTCACCCGCAACAATCACCACTTGGTTATTCGCAATCGCTTCTTTGATATCTTCTTTTTTATCGCTAACTGGCAGCGGTGGGTATTCAACTTTAGGTAGGTTGTCTTTACGCCAGTTACGCTTTTCTATCGATGCATTGATGTCGCCTTCGAGCTTTTCAAACTGCGCTTTTAAGCTTTCTTCGCTAACCACGCTGTCACGTTTTGAACCTTTTGAATTAGCAGCATTTTTCTCCGCGCCTTTTCCTTCAACACCAGATGTATCATTCACTTTTTGTGCAAGCTGTGTAATGCGGCGCTTCAAGCGAAATTTATCTGCGCTCAAACAATCATCTAGTTTGTTGTAAAGAGGTTTTATTGCAAGTGTTGAAGACAAAGTGACATCCTAAAGCGTGTTTCTAATCATCAATAAAATTCGGGCGGTGATCCTAGAAGATACCGCCCTAAAAAGCCAGCGTGTTAAGCGTTACGAGAATTTAAACGCTTTGGGTTAATTCATCGTCTTGGGGCGTTTTAAAACGGGGAAAACCGAACCAAATGGCCGCCACACCAAACACGAAAATCAGCATGGGATACCAGCAGTACGGTGTAATAGCTAACGGTGAAATACCTACTACGGCCGCGGCACTTAAAAGCTGCGCACCGTAAGGGACTAAACCTTGGAAACTGCACGAAAAGATATCCAAAAGTGATGCGGTACGACGAGGGTCAACACCGTATTTTTCATTTAAGTCTTTAGCAATTGGACCTGCGGTAACAATCGCAATAGTGTTGTTCGCCGTTGTAATGTCCAAAAAGCTAACCAAACCAGCAATACTGAACTCTGCGCCTTTCTTTGACGTGACCTTACGAGTTAAGCGCTCGATTAACCAGGTTATACCGCCGTTAGCGTGCATAAGTGCCACAATGCCGCCTATGGTTATGGCGATCATCGCTAAGTCTTGCATCCAGCCCATCCCTTTTTGGATGCTCTGCATCATTGAAAGTGGCGTAAAGCTTCCTTGTAGCAAGCCTACTACGCAGGCACTGGCAATACCCACTGCAAGTACGCTAATGACGTTAAACCCTGTTAGCGCAAAAGCGATAATGCACAAGTACGGTACTATGCGCCAAAAATCGTAGCTGCCACCTTCAACAATACCAGAAGTGTCAACATCCACCATAAGCAGCAACGCCATGGTGACAATGCACGCCGGCACAGCAACCATTAAGTTTGCCTTGAACTTGTCTTTTAGCTGAACGCCTTGGGTACGAGTTGCGGCAATGGTGGTGTCTGAAACAAACGAGAGGTTATCACCGAACATTGCGCCCCCCACCACAATACCCAGCGCCATTTCTACCGGCAGCCCTAAACTTGTGGCAAGACCTGCACCTATGGGCGAGAGCGCGGTAATGGTGCCCATGGACGTGCCCATTGAAAATGATATGAAACAGCAAATCAAAAACAGGCCTGGCAATATAAGTGCAGAAGGCACAAATTGAAGTGCCATATTCACCGTGGCATCCCGAGCGCCAATATCTATAGTCACCGCATAAAACGCACCGGCTAACAGGAAAATAAGCACCAAAAGAATAATGTTTTTATCGCCACCGCCTTTGCAAAAGGTTTGTACTTTTTCAGAGAAGCTGACCTTTTTCCCTTTCGGGTTTAAACATAGCCCATAGCCAGCGCTGATAAAAAACGCAACCAAAATAGGCATCGCAGTGATGTCGTTTGTAGTAATGCCGGTTACCACAACAAGGATCACAAAAAGCAAAATAGGCGTTAAACCTAGCGGGTTAGGTGCAATAGAATTTGGTGCAATGTCTTTATTTTCGTGCACAGAAAACTCTCTTTTTGGGTTTTATTGCCTGCTAGCAACAGTTTAAAGGCTACGCGGAAAAGCCACCTGCCGGTTGCGAATGCGTAAGAAAAAGCTTCAACGAAACCATATTTTGACGGTCTTGAACGGTGAAAAGCTAAAGCTGCAAAGGATAAAAGGTTTTTAAAGCATTGAAAAGAAATTTACTTTCCAATAATTAACCCAACTGCACTGTGCCAGACGCTACGATTAGATTTCGAGTTATTAAAGGAGTGAAGCTACAACCATTTAGCCGTAGAACGCGACTGCCGCCTAGCTTTTTTTCATAGCAGTGTTGCATAAATGTTTGGCATAAGTGTGTGGCATAGCTCTGTTACGTAGAAATATGGACAGGCGCTATCAGTCATTCACGTTAAATTCTAAGCTCGCTAGGGGTTTTACCTGTAAGCCGTTTTACCGTTCGTCGAAAGTTAGGTAAATCGTTAATGCCCATTGCATTGGCCGCCGTCTCGTTACTCACTTTGTGCACCGAAAGAAGTAAAAGTGCATGATTGCGCTGTACTTCCTCGCAGAGCGCGCGATAGCTAGTGCCGTACTCTTTTAGTTTCCGCTTTAGCGTAGCCACACTGACGTTTAAGGTTTCCGCTAATTCAGGTAGTCCGATATTTGCTGCCTGTGTGTTGGAGGATGCATAAACATAACGCCTCACAAAATCAGGCAAAGACAAGCGATTTTGCAATTCAATAGAAGCCCCTTCTTTTGTTTGCGTTGCGCTGTTACTAACGACACCTTCCAGAGAAACATGTGATTCAGCAGAACAATCCGACTGAGCTATTAGCTCCAAAGATTGGCGTAATACGTCTTTCTCAATGCAAATACTGTTAAAAGCGCGATTAAACGATAACTTAAGCCCAAGGTGGGTTTCGTAATCAGCAATATTTCTTGGTCGACTCTCGGTAAAAGAGAAAGATAAAGGAATTCGCTTATTCGCTATACTTTTCATAAGTGCAACAACGCTTGCGAATGCCACTTCAATGGAGAACTGAAGCTGTTTGCTGCTTACCCCTGTAAACTGAGGCACTAACATTATTTGGTCCGCGTTCTCAAAACGCTGAAACTGACAGAGCGGTAGGCTACACCACCGGTATGTGTGGCGTTGAGTCAGCTGTAAAAGTAGCTGCTCTACATTTTCACATGCATTGAGCGCATTAAGTGGACTAGATGGCCACTGCGAGGCGAAAGCCCCTCCCAGCAAAAAACTGACGTCGCCGCCTCTCGCTTGACTTTGAACGTTCACTAACAGCGATGAGTATTGCTTTGTGCTTAGTAGTGAATAGTGTTGCAACGCGTCTTCAAAAATTCCTGTACCGCGCAAGAGCTTATTTTTATTCGCGCCACGAGAGAGCGCCACATTAAGTGCTGCCCTCACTAACCAATACCCAACTATTACTTTATCTTGGCTAGACATCACTACATCAGCACTACCAGCACTATCGATGACACCCATGCCAAGCGCTTTAGCATCATCTTTTAGAGAGACACCCACTCCAGAAAGACGAGTTGAATGACAGTACTCAGCACCCGCAATTGCTGCTTCGTCCTCAGAGTCTCGTAGTGCGTTTAGTCTTGGTAACATTAAATCCATAAGTTACTCGTTGCAGGCATCTTCATTCATCTTCACCGGTTACCCCTACCAATTACTATCGCCAAATACACTGACCAAACCGGCCTAATTACGCTGCGCTACCATGGGCACGCTCAAGTTCTAAGAGCATGGTGTTAAGCACTGTCGCAAGGCGTTGGTTAGGTAACAAAGTCACTTGAGTACTGCGAGCGGTGGTGTAAATAGCGTTTGCATTTTGACTGTGTCTAAACGCAAGGTGCTGAATGCTCACTTTGATATCGTTGAGAATAACGTCAGCCTGCATGGGCGAGACGTCTGGCATCAAAATAGCAAACCTATCACCGGCATAGCGGCACGCTAAATCTTGCTGACGCAAATTCATAATCACCAATTGCGCAATATCGTGCAGATACCTATCGCCTTCTGTATACCCATGTTTTTGGTTGAACAAAGAAAAGTTATTGATATCGATAATGGCGATGACAGCTGACTTGCCAGACTGCTGTAATTTATTAATTTGTGTTTTCCAATATTCTGCGCGGTAAAGCTGAGTGATGGGATCGATAGCATCGTGATCGCGAAAGTCCCATTCTCTGCGTCGTAATTGCAAATTTAACGCGCGCTGCTCTAGATGCCACTGATACAGTGCCGCGGTCATTACTACCATACCCACAGCCGCAGGATAAGACTCAATCATGCTTAGCCAATAAGCCTCTTCGGGATAATGAAAAAACTCATCCAAGAAATCTAAACTGACTGAAAATAGAAAGAAGCCGAGTCCTACCGTGAGAAGGCTCGTTACTTTACCTGGAGGACGGCTGGCAAGCGCAGCTAGCATCCACGCCAAAGTTAAAAAAGCAATGCTTCCTTCCCCCACAATATCGAGGCCTGATATCACGGTGCTTTCTTTTGCATTGCCAAACATAAAAGCTAAACAAACCGCTAACGCCACTACGCAAAATGTAAATGCTAGCCAAAGCTTGTGATGCCTAAATTGTGTTGAATTTGTAAAGGTAAACATAGTGCTCTCTTTGGAAATCTCTTGAATTGGATACATCACGCGTTAGTCCGGCCACCGCCAGCGCTCATAACAAAACGAGAGTCTTGCCCAAATCTGATGAAACTGTCGAGGGTCAGTTTGGCTCAGCAATGTGACATCTTGATGGCAGCGAACTTTAGGAGCATAAAAAAAGACACATAAACCAAACAAAATCAGTAATTTAAGCAAGGGTCAATTTAGCTCAGCCAATTGCAAATAGGCGACAATTACCGATTGTGTACCGCTTGTTCCATCAAATCGTCATATAACTGTCATGCAGCATTCTTAGGGTACTCATTCACTTACTTAGCACTTATTCAAAACGCCTTTTTACTGCTTAATTAATTGGAAAATAAATGAAAATTAAAACCGCGTACTCTTCTCTAACACTTGCCTGCATAGCGGCAATGGGCCTTAGCGTCGCTATACCTGCTTCAGCTGCTGATGGCGTAATTATCGGTTCAGTAAAAGACACCGCACAGACGCGCAGCTATACCGGTGCTCAAATTAAGCTTAAAGAATTAGGACTGGTTACTGAAGCTGGCACAGACGGTACATTTCGGTTTCCCTCTATTCCAGAGGGTACTTACACGCTAGAAATTTCTTATCTTGGTGAGGAAACGGTTACGCAAGCGATAAAAGTGACGGACAACGGCATTGCGCGCGCAGCCGTGGAGTTTGGCAGCGGCGATACTATCGATGAGATCTTGGTGCGTGGTCAACGAAGTGGTCAGGCAAGTGCCATAAACCAGCAGCGAACGTCAGATCGTATTTCGTCTATTGTATCCGCAGATGCCATTGGACAATTTCCAGACCAAAATGCTGCTGAGTCGTTACAGCGTTTACCTGGCTTGTCGATTGAGCGAGATCAGGGTGAAGGTCGTTTCGTCGGCATACGCGGTATCGACCCCAACTTGAATAACGTAACCATTAACGGCTTGAATATTCCCTCGCCTGAATCAGGCGTACGTTCAGTAGCCCTTGACGTTATTCCCTCTGAACTCATCCAAACGTTGGAGGTATCTAAATCGGTAACGCCCGACATGGACGGAGACGCCATTGGTGGTTCAGTCGCGGTGAAAAGCGTGAGTGCGTTTGATAAGGCTCGTGATACCGCGAGCATTACCGTGCAAGCCAGTCAAAATGATTTACGCGATGAAACCAGTCCAAAGCTTTCTGGTACGTTTACCAAGAAGCTTTCCCCTGAATGGGGGGTGGCTGGCGCTATTTCCTACTTTGACCGAGATTTTGGTTCAGACAATGTTGAAAGTAACGGTGACGATGAGCTTGAGCAACGTCACTACACGATCACTCGCGAACGTTTGGGTAGTGCGTTAAATATCGATTTTCGTCCTGACTTCAACAACCAATATTTTCTTCGCACACTTTACAGTGAGTTTTCTGACGACGAATACCGTCAAGGTAATATATTCACGTTCGATGGCGAAGACTCAGAAATAGAAAGAGAAAGTAAAGACCGCTTTGAAAGCCAGAGTATTTTTACTGTGGCGCTTGGTGGTGAACACCAATTAGATACCTGGAAAGCAAACTGGCAGCTCGGTTATGCAAAGTCTGATGAAGACGAGCCAGATGCACTGTATTACGTATTCAAAACCGAAAATGACAGTATCGACGCAGACTTAAATACTATGCGTCCAACCGTGTCACAAAACGCTGATGCCATGGACTTATCAACCTATGAAGTCGATGAGATAAGCTTTGAAGATAACTACACGAAAGATACCGAAACCAGTATTAAATTCGACGCCGCCCGCCCCATCAACCTTGGTGGCTATATCGGTGAGTTAAAAATTGGCTCGAAATACCGAAGCCGAGAAAAAGACCGCGACAGCAGCATCGCTATTTTTGATGGAGACTTCGACGACTTAGACGCTTCGCAATTCGGAGCTGCCAGTCCAGATTACTCTCTTGATAACTTTGGGCCTGGGCTTAATCGAAGTGAAATGCGTAACTACTTTAACGAAAACCGCAAGAGCTTGGAATTAGACAGCCTAAATTCTGAAGTAGAATCTCGTGGCGCGACCTATGTGAATGAAGAGGATATTTTTGCCGCTTATATCATGGGCAGCGTAGATATAAATAAACTTCATTTGGTAGCAGGCGTACGCTATGAACGTACTGACTTTTCTACATCGGGTATGCGAGTAGAGCTTGTAGAAAACGAAGAAACCGACGTGGAAGAAGTGGTAAATACGCCATGGGAAGCAGAGCGCGACTACGATCATTGGTTACCCAGTGTAAATGCCAGATACACTGTTTCAGATAAACTTCAGCTTCGCGCTGCCTACACCCAAACTATTTCAAGGCCAAAATTTGAAGATGTAGCGGCATTTCAAATCATCGAGAGTAAAACAGAAGAAGATGATGGCGTATTTGTAACTGAACGAGAGGCGGAAGTTGGTAACCCTGACCTTCAGCCTTACGAAGCACAAAACGTTGATTTGTCGATTGAATACTATCCTGGTGACATCGGTGTAATTTCAGCAGGGCTGTTCTACAAGAATATCGATAACTTCGTTGTGTACGCTGATGTTGCAGGTACAACCGGTTGGGAAGGTTTTGAAGAGGTCATACAGCCAATTAACGGCGACTCTGCCGATTTAACCGGCTTAGAACTTTCTTGGGTGAAAGCTTTCAATAACGGTTTTATTGTTTCCGCCAATGCTACTTTTACTGATTCTGAAGCGACTACCTTCTTAGATGGCGAAAAATTTGAAACCCAGTTACCAAATCAATCAGACCGTATTGGCAACATCACCATTGGGTACGAAGCGAATGACTTCAGTGTACGTCTAGCCACCACCTATAAAAGCGACAATTTCGAAGAGATTGATGGTGACATGCTCAGATTTGAAGACGACCACGTACAGGTTGATTTCATGGCGCGCTACTACATCAACGACAGCATGCAGGTGTATTTCAACGGCATCAACTTAGGTGACGAACCTTTCTACAACTATTTCGATACGCGCAACCAAAACGCGCAGTATGAAGAATACGGCCGCACGTTCGAACTTGGCTTTACTTGGCAGCTTAACTAGGCAGGTATATCGAAAGTTAATTATCGGGTTTGAAGGCCGTAGGTAATTTGGCCTTCAAACCTGCTCTTAATAATCTGTAAGCCATGTTTTAGTCGATGCGCCATGCATGGTTTGATCTCAGTAAGTTTCAGGACAATAACAACAATGACCAATCAGCGTCACACCAAAACAGTTTTTAAAACCACATTTACCACAGCGGCACTTTCAAGCGCACTTTTGACGTTGTTCAGTTGCGCAGCCTCTCACGATACCAATACCAGCGCAGATACCCATGCAAATATCAAGTTAGCGCACAGCGAAAGCCAGCTAGTAAAAGCAGAAAGCCAAGACATCGCATTACCGCTAACAAAGCTAAAAAATGGTCTAATCCTGACTCTGCACTACCAAACGCACGCGGACCATTCCAACACCAAAAGCGCTTACAAAGACGCTTACAAAGACACCCATGCTAACAACACTAGCAAGGACGCCCGCGCCAACAACAAACATAAAGTTTACGATGACACCCACGCTATCAACATTAACGTTAACGAACATAAGGGTATTTCACTAAGTAACTCTGAAGGAAAAAAGCACTTCATTGCGGGACATTACACCTTAGCACGTGCCGAAGTTGTGGAATCTAATTCAAAACAATGGGTGTCTTTAGTAGTGTTCAATAACAACACCCAGTACATAAAGGTGTATCGCATTAACGCCGCGTCTCTTGAGGTTTACCAACCGCAAACTCAATTGACCAAAGGTTCTGAAGCCATTTGTGCTACAACATCAAGCGCTGGCGAACTGCAAATTGTTAATATCGATGCGACCGGCACGCTGAATCAGTATGAATTTTACAACGGGCGCTTTTTATCGCTTAGAGACTTTGCGATAGGTCCAGGCATTAAAAGTTGCGCGATAAATGCCAACACCGAAACGCTATACCTTGCTGACGAATTTGCCGGTGTGTGGCAATTAGATACCGATATTGAAAGTGAGCTAGCAAAAACCCTTATTTTTCACGATCAAGATGTTGCCATTGAAGGTGTAGCCACCCTATCTTCAACGACGGTAGATGGCGTGGATATCGCTGCCTGGGTGAGCCCGGATGCCAGCGGGGTATGGCTTAAAGCGCCATGTCTTACGAAATTTGTCTCGCTAATGAATACGGCGAACGAAAGTGACTCAGCAGATCGCCAGGTGAACGCAACCAACAAGTCTACTTTTATTCAGCCTGAATTCATTCACCTGTCGTTAAGTGAAGAAGGCACGCATATTTCTCTTGTTGTTGATGATGATGAATCAGGCGACGTGTTTTCTGCCGAACTTCCCTCAAAACTAAGCGCAGCTTTACTTAATCGACAATGCGACACCCATATTAAAGCCACCTCGCCAAAAGAAAATTACATAGAGGAAGTGCATACAGATAACAGCGAACCCCAACATGCAAACCTCACTATCAAGGTTAAACCCGATGTTGAAACTGACCCAGTGGAAAATCATGGCGACGCTGCTGACGACCCTGCCATTTGGGTAAACTCGAATTCCCCTTCACAAAGTCGCGTAATCGGCACCGACAAAAAAGGCGCATTAAATAGCTATGACTTAGCCGGCAAGCTAGTGCAAAGCCTTCCTATTGGCAGAGTGAATAACGTTGATGTGGGATACAAGGTATCTGTGGCAGAAACCAAAGCTCTGCAAAGCGATACGCCACTTATCGATATCGCAGTGGCATCAAACCGGTCGAATAACAGTTTGTCTGTATTTGAAATAGATAAACGCGGTCATATGACTCAACTTGGCCACATAAGCACTACACTCAATGATATATACGGCATGTGCCTGTTTGTGTCAGGCGGAATAGCTCATGTATTTGCTAACGACACCAGTGGCCGCTTCGAGCGATATAGCGTGTCTATCGCTCCAGACAAATCTGTTGATGGACATTTAACACAGTCCTTTTCACTGCCCTCACAGCCAGAAGGATGTGTTGTGGATACTAAAACGAGCACGGCATACTTAGGTGAGGAAGGTGCTGGTATCTGGGCTCTAGATTTAACAACATACAGCAATCAGCCCCGGTTCATCGCAAAGATAGAAGCCCCGGTAGAAGCTGATATTGAAGGGCTGGCTCTGTTTGATGTAGATTCACAAACTTACCTAATCGCATCGAGTCAGGGTAATAACAGCTATGCTATCTATCACGTACACACTGAGAACCCTGAAGTCTTGGAACTGATGGGGCTTGTTCAAATTACGGCAGATAAAGCCACGCAAATTGACGGCGTGTCGGAAACAGATGGGCTTGATGTAACCAACGCTAACTTGGGAGGAAGGTTCACCGAAGGGCTTTGGGTAGTACAAGATGGAAGAAACGTCATGCCTAGCGAGACCCAAAACTTTAAGCTAGTTGCTGGTGCTTCACTTAAAGATGCGATCAGAAAATTAGCGAGCGCCAAGCGTGAACGCCACTCACACATGTAACAAATAATACGAAAAGTAAATAAATAAAAAGGAGGCGTTAAGCAATTTAACGCCTCCTTTCTGGTATATGATAAATGCATGGCGTCGCACTAGCTTCTGGCCGTTCTAACCCAGCGCCGCATCTTCATTCATTACGCTACCTGCAGCACTAAATCCTACCAAGCTAAATAAAAGTGCGTTATCCCAAACAACGTCTAACCCGCGCGCTGGTATCCATCATTTAATTGAACATCAATAGCCCGTAGCACTGCCGTTCGATTAATTGAGCCTAACAGTACCCCGTCATCATCAACAATGGGGTAAACTCTCGGCTTTTCCTTTAACAGCAACTGCGCTAACTCTATTACCGACATATAAGGTTTGATAGAAATCACAGGGGTTTTCATGATTTCCCCTACTCTACAAATTTGTTCGCGATAGTAGCTTGACGCAATCATTTGAGCGATACAGTCTTGCTCAGACAAAAAGCCCACCACTCTACCTTTGCTATCGAGTACCGGACCACCACTCTGCCCACTGGCTAATAACACTTCGACAGCCTGCGCAACGGGCATATCGACATTAAGCTTCACTGGGTGAGTATTCATATAATCACTGACTTGCAACGATTCCATTTTCAATTCTCCAGCCGTGGCGCCTAATGTGACCGATACTGCGACTTAATTGGCGTTACGGCACTTCAATTATTTTTAACCACATGTGAAAGCAATTTTCCCCCACACTTTAAGATTAGACGCTTCGTTGCATACAAGCCAGCACATTTAACATTAAAATAACAAATAGTTTTTCAGTGATCAGTCCTTGTAAATTGCCACTTTAACTTTACCATTTATGTCAACACTAGCGCGGTACATACCCGCAGAATTGAAAGGCATAGCGACGTTACCTTTAGCGTCAATAGCAATCACACCGCCATCGCCACCGGCGTTTACAAGTACGTCGTTAACTACAGTGTTCGCAGCGTCATTTAACGTTAAACCCTGGTACTTCATTCGCGCACAAATATCTGCTGCCACGTTGTATCGAATAAAATATTCACCATGTCCTGTGGCCGATACCGCGCAGCTTTCATTGTCAGCATAGGTACCCGCTCCAATAACAGGCGAGTCTCCAATACGTCCGTACCGTTTAGCCGTCATTCCGCCAGTGGATGTTCCCGCGACAATGTTGCCTCCTTGATCCAATACTACGGCTCCAACAGTGCCAAAGCGCTCATTGCCTTGCTGCGAACCGTAACCACTCGATACCTGCTGCATACGTGCTTTCGCTTTATCTAAAGCTTGCTTGCGAAACTCGGTATCAAAAACGGTGTTGTCTACCTGTTCAAGGCCGTTTTCTTTTGCGTAATCTTCAGCGCCTCTCCCTGAAAGCATAACGTGTGGAGATTCATTCATTACCAATAACGCAGCCTCTATTGGGCTTCTTATTGTTTTCACCCCCGCAACAGCACCTGCATTTTTACTGCCGCCGTGCATTATCGACGCATCAAGCTCGTGCTCACCGTCGAAGGTATATACCGCACCGATGCCAGCATTAAATAACGGCGAGCTTTCAAGAATTTTGATGGTTTCTACTACCGCCACTTCACCTTTTTCGCCTTTCTGCAACAAGGCGTAGCCATGCTGCACCGCTTGGGTTAATACTCTTTTGTAGTCCGCTTCTTTTTCTGGCGTCATCGATGATTTTAAAATGGTTCCTGCACCGCCATGAATAGCGATAGCTACGGGTGTTTTTCCTAATTGTTTGGAATCATCCGCTAATGCCGGAACACTCGTAATGGCAAACGATGCAGCAAGCGCGCCTATTGCATACAGTGCATGTCGAATTTTATTCGGCTGGCGAAAAATACGAGATGGGTTCAAAAGCTTTACTCCTAATAGCTACGTTTTACGTGCGCGCATAATCTGTGAGATGGTTTGACTACAGATTTCTAGAATCAATTCAACGCGCTCTGTTGATGCGATTTTTACGCGACCTTAGACGTAAGATGACACAATTAGCTTAGGTAGGCTAGGCTACCTCGAGGATCTCTAAGAAAGTATTAAGATCATCGGTGATGGAAGGGAGTAGCGCTTCAGCGTCTTCCCACTTTTTCGCCTTTGACAATTCCCATAAGCTCTCAAAGTCTCGTTGTAACTGTACGGCACCAATATCTGCAGACATACCTTTGAGCTTCAATGAAAGTACCTGAACCTTTTCGAAGTCTCGACTATCAACAGCCTGCTGCAGTAATTTAAGCTTGTCAGGCGCGCTTCTGGAATACAGCTCGCACACACGGGAAAATAGCGCTTTATCGCCCATTATCCGAGCAATGGCATCGTCTTTTTCCCAACATCCATCAAGCCCCTCTGAATTGTCTTCATAAGCTTGGGTTTTACTGACGTTATCAATTTCAGCCCCCTTCTCCGAGCCCTCGCGAGCGGCGATATCATTAGCTATTTTCGCGTTTTTTATCGTGGGGGCTATTTCTACTTCAGACTCTTTACTTGACTGAGCCTCTGTTCTTGAATGCGATAGCGTGTCGCAGTCCATTTCTTTTGAGATGGCACTCAACAAACTGTCAACCAGTGGGGGTTCGCTGGCAGTGATTCCGGTACCTGACCTCGTATCAGTATCGTTAAGCTCTGCACTTGCTAATGCCGTTATTTGATGCACTAACCATTGTTTCACTTTAGGAATAAGTACATCGGCCATGACAGGCTTTGTCGCAAAGTCGTCCATACCTGCCTCTAAACATTTCTCTTTTTCGCCGAGCATGGCATTGGCTGTCATGGCAATTATAGGTACATCTTTGTGCATCGCTCCTGCCTTACCTTCTCGTATGGCTCGGGTAGCGTCATAACCATTCATATTAGGCATCTGACAATCCATCAATATGCTGTGAATTCTGCGGCCTTTGCTTTCACATTTCGTCAAGAACGCCACAACTTCCTCACCATCGCTGCAGGTAAAGAATTTAACAGGTAAACTTTCCAGCACTCCCTTCGCCACCTCGCGATTGATCATATTGTCATCAACTATCAATAAGTTGGCATTCTCAATAGACAATTGCTGCTCAGTATCGTCTGCTGCCCCTTCATCGTTTGAGATGTCCTCAGCTTTCCCTTTACCTGATGAGATATCTGACTGGTTTAATGTATATCCCGACAGCGCAGCGTCTAACCCTTGTTGGACAATTGCAAAACTCGACCTGAATAATGGCTTTGGCAAGTAAAGCGGCACAAGGTGATTAAAGTGGAAAGGTGTCCCTTCTAGTTTTTGAAGAATATAAACCACAGGTAACGTACCAGCGTCTTTAGTTGCAGCTTGTGCCTGCCATATATCATCTAGCTCACGAATGAGTGAACTGGCCTCGTCCACAATAATGGCATTTAATTGCGTCCAAGGTACTGTTCCTAACTCAGAATGCTTACCTAATACTTGCGGCTCTGCACCGACGTGTAAGGCTAAACAACAGATGTTTTCCTCTAAAGGTGGATAACTTGCAGAAACACCAATTGTGATCCCATTAAGCAGCATACTTTCGTTTTCCACCGCCATTTTATGCTCGAACGCGCTGTCGTACGTTGTTTCAGGAAGCGTAACGAAAAATGAGAAGGTGCTGCCTATGTCAACTTCAGAATTGAACGTAATGTCTCCTCCCATAAGCTGGCTCAATTGCTTGCAGATAGACAAGCCAAGTCCGGTACCTCCGTATTGGGTAGCAACAGATGCATCAGCCTGCGTAAACGCGGTAAACAGTTTGGGCTGATTTTCTTGTGCTATCCCTACGCCCGTGTCACATACGCTGAAATGAAGCTGTTGTGTCCCCGCATCTACATCACTTAACGATGCTTGTAGCTTTATATGCCCTTCTTCAGTGAATTTAATAGCATTGTTCAATAAATTACTAAGAATTTGGTTGATTCTGTGTGGATCTGAGTTTATTTCCACCGGGGGAAGACCTGTTGTATCAACAAGAAGCTGTAGTCCTTTAGAAGCTGCCTTAACGGCAAAGACCTTGGCGATAGACTCGATAAGTGCAAGCGGATCAAAATATTGATTATTAATATCAAGCTTGCCCGCTTCAATTTTAGACAAGTCGAGAACGTCGTTAATCAGCACACTGAGATTGTTGCAGCTTATTTCCATCATGGAAACAAGCTGTTCAGCTTTTTCATTAAGGGGCTGACGCTTAAGTAGCGCCAAGGAGCCAACTACCCCGTTTAACGGTGTTCTCATTTCATGGCTAATATTGGAAATAAAAGAGCTTTTCACTTTGCTCGCTTTTCGCGCCTCTTGCGTCGCTTCAACAAGTTCTTTCGTCCTGCTTACCACTTTTTCTTCAAGCTTCAGGTTTACCCTTTCTATCGCGTCTTTTGCCTTTCGTTCGTCAGTCACATCTCTAATTACAACAGCAACACCTGAAAACTGTGATTGTTCACCCCAAATGGTAGATGCGGTTATAAGTAGCGTGTGCTCTTCTTTTTCGTCATCGGTGTAAGGGGTTGTAAAGGTACTTTGCTTTCCGCCTTTGGTGAGAACCGATTCAAGCCCTAATAGAGAAAGCTGCTCAAATGACGAATAGTGATGATTTAAAATAAGCTGGCTTGGGATCCCAAAAAGTGACTCCGCTGCCATATTCCAACTTTTCACCACGCCAGCAGAATCTACGCTAAAAATCGCATCTTTAGATATAGCGATAATAGCAACGGACTCACCGCGCACCTTAGCCAGCTCAATGTTTTTACTGTTACTTCGGTGTACGAATAGTAAAACGCTTACAAAAATTAGCGTAACTACCCCAATTACACTGTAAACGCTAATCCTCTTCTCATTGATAAGGGCTGCCACTTCTGACTGAGACAATGCCGTATGAAGAAAAAACGGGGCGGTTTGCTGATTTCCATTTATCGTAAAAGCACGAGTGACCGTATACAAAGATGAGTTTGTCTGTGCGGTCTGTTTAATTTTAGCCCTACCTATTTTCGAAGGGCTTTCGAATTCGCTCGCCCAATTCACCGTAGGATTTAAATCTCTGGAGAAGGACTTATCACTGTCTGGATGACTTACAAAAAAGCCTTCACTGTCGGTAACAAATAGCAATTGATTGCCGACAAGCGTTTGTTCCATTTGCGACAGTAGAAACTGGGCGTTTACGTTCATGATTATAAAACCATAACGCTCACCAGAGCTGCTGAAGATTGGAAGAGAAAGGCGAATAACGCTTTTATAAGGAAACTCGAGCTTCCCATATTCACGATTCAAATTGATATCTGAAATATAAAACTCGCCCTTATTGCGCTTAACACTCTCTATGAAGTAACTTCTCGCTGCTTTAGGTTGTAAATCGTTGTCCTTAACTACTAAAACACTTCCCCCGTTTCTTTCCACCCGAATAAACTCACTTCCATCCTCATTGGCTTGAATGATCCTTAATTGATCGACTTCTTCGTTATTTTCGATAAAAGCAACGAAAATCGTTTCTAGTCGCTGCTTCCACTGTTCCAACGTCGTACCGTCTTTGGGGTCTAGATTTTCATTTTCAGTCGCGCGGACGATGCCGCTTATGGGTGGTGTCTGATGTAGAAAGTTAAGCGCATTGATATACTTTCTCACCTGAGAGTTTGCAGCATTTTCAGCACTGGCGGCACTCTCTTCTAATGCCGTGAAAGTTTGAGATTCAGCCGTCGCTTTGATATTACTTTCGAACAAACCAACAACAAGTACAACAAGCACTGTTGCAAGTACTAACGCTAAGCCTAAAGTACTCTTAGCTTCACTGATGGATGAACTGGATTTGAGGAACGACAAACAGGCAATATCCGTATAAATTTTGATAACTTAAAGCTAGTCATCATTTTGTTAATGCGCAAGTTTCGCGCGATACATCAAAACGCAAAATACTCAAAAAAAGACAATAATTAACGCGTTTTTTTAAGTCTTGCCGATGGCTAACAAATAAATCACTGTTCATATTAACGCCAGCATTTGGTATTCAATTTCTCGCGGTGTACACTGCCATCAATATTTCTCTAACATCGCAATAGTGGTTATGCACGCACCTACATTTTTGTGGCACGATTTTGAAACCTTTGGCACCAGCCCACAAAAAGATCTCCCCTGCCAATTCGCTGCAGTAAGAACTGATATGGATTTAAATGTGATTGGTAAACCCATAAATATCATGAGCGCCATTGCGAATGATTATTTACCACATCCAGAAGCGTGTTTGGTGACCGGCATAACACCGCAGCAAACCATTCGCGACGGTTCTAACGAAGCTGATTTCGCCGCGCGAATTTATCAGGAAATGTCGACGCCAAATACCTGTAGTGTGGGCTTTAATAGTATCCGATTCGACGATGAGGTTTCCCGCTACCTGTTTTATAGAAACTTTTACGACCCATATTCACGTGAATGGCGAAATGGCAATAGCCGTTGGGATATAATCGATTTAGCGCGAGCGTGCTATGCACTGAGACCCGATGGTATTAATTGGCCACGCCGAGAAGATGGTGCACCAAGCTTTAAACTTGAGGCGTTAACTGCTGCTAATAACATTGGCCACGAAAACGCTCACGATGCTTTGAGTGACGTCTACGCCACAATAGCCCTTGCTAAACTGATAAAAGAAAAGCAGCCTCGCCTTTTCGATTATGCGCTGTCGTTACGCAGTAAACACACAGTTATGCAGCAAATTGATCTCACTAAACCATCGGTATTGCTTCATATCTCGTCTAAACTCCCAGCCTCTCAAGGCTGTTGTACTTGGGTTATGCCTGTGGCAAAGCACCCAACCAACAACAATGCATTTATCGCTATTGATTTATCGCATGACATTGACAGTTTAGTGAATGACACACCAGAAGAGATTAGACAGGCGCTTTATGCCCCGTCAGATACATTTGACGATGCGTTAGAAAGACCAGGGCTTAAGCTCATTCACGTCAACCGCTCGCCATTTATTACCACAGCTAAAGCAATGACAGAAGACAATGCCGCACGACTAGGACTGGATCGCGAGCGCTGCTTAGACAATTACAAAGTACTTGCCAGTATGCCCGAACTGGCCACTAAAATCGTAGATGTCTATGATGACGACATTCAAAGTGGTGAACTGGATATAGATCACGCGCTATATAGTGGTGGGTTTCTTAATGACGAAGACAGAAGGTGGTGTGAGCGTGTAATTGAAGCACAGCCCGATGATTTAGCCACTCTGAGTGAAAAAACACAGCACGAAGGGCTCAGAAAGCAGCTATTTCGATACCGCGCTAGAAATTATCCTAATACACTGACTGCAGATGAAATGACCAGGTGGCAGCATCATCGCCAAGCTCGCTTGACTGATTCAGCTTTTCACGGCTCAATCACATTAGAAAACTATATGATGCGGTTGGAATCACTGGCGCATGAACACAGCGACAATCCTGAGAAGCAGGCCATTTTACGCGCACTTTACCAATATGCCGAAAACCTTTGACGGGCGTTTTAGAACGCCTTAAATTAGTAAATGAAAAAAATAGACAGGCCGAGAACAAGTCAACGTCAAGTAATCGATAGATGCCGCCGATAAAAAGAATACACGTGCGCAAGGGAATAAAGAAGTTATGAATGGCGTAACAATAAGCTTCGACAAATCAAGAACCTACATTAACTTACAGTTAAATCCTTCTGATTTCACGTCAGAAGTTGATAGTAGGGAAATAAGAAAGCAACTAGAGAGCGGAGAAACTAAGCGACTGTATGTTTCTGAAAAAGCGTTAAAGTCGGCCTGTGATACAGCTAATCATTATTTCAAGACGGGTGATAGCACTGTCGTTCAGGAACGCATTGGCGAGCGCAAAAATGCTGAAATTGAATTTCGCATTCCCGAGGATGGGATGCAGGCGAACCTTGTGCTGACCACACCCTATGGCGGTAAACTTCCCTCATTAAGTACCGTTAAATCTCTAGCAGTAAAAAACAGAATCATTCGTGGCTTAAGCACCAAAACCATTGAATCTATGCTTACCCAAGCAAGGCAGTCTCCTCCAGGCACAGTACTAGAACAAATTGTCGCGAAGGGCCTACCAGCTAGAAATGGCAAAAACTCAAAGTTTATTCCCCTGGTACCAAACGCACTTGAAAGGGTGTTAAAACCCCAGACGGGTGATGGCGAGCGCGTGGACATGCGTAATTTAGGCGAAGTAATTTGCGTTAAAGTGAACACGCCTGTGCTGAGAAGAACCGAGCCAACTCAGGGCCGTTCTGGCTTCGATATCAAAGGGAATAAAATTCCAGCCGTTGCGGGCGAATGGGTTAACTTTAAAATGGGCAGCGGCACCGTGGTGTCCGACAGCGACGCCAATTTATTAATGTCTGCAATTTCTGGTATGCCGAAATACCGAGACCAGATAATGAACATTGACGATACCTTCATTTGTAGCGGCGTGAACGTTGGCTCTGGGCACGTGAATTACGAAGGTGCAGTATTGGTAAACGGCGATGTTACAGAGAAAATGCAAATCAAGGCCGCTGGAGATGTAACCATTAACGGCTTTGTGGAGTCGGCGTATATCGAGTCTGGCGGCGACATCATCATTACCGAAGGCGCGATGGGTAAAGTTAACGATACTCAAGGTGAATTCCAATGCCAACTAGTCGCAGCCGGCAGTATCCACGTTCAACACGGTCAAGGCATTGATATTCAATGTAGCGGTAATATTACTGTTGGTCGTCAGTTGGCGTATAGCCGCCTGCGTTGCGGCGGCGCAGTCATAGTTGGACAAATTGATAAGCCCATGGGAAATCTATTTGCTTGTGACATTATCAGCCAAGATCGCGTTGAAGCTGGCACTTTAGGCGCTGTATCTGGCAGTACGTTGAAAGTTGATTTTAGCCCAGGCTTTAACCAATTGTTAGAGCGCAAAGACTCTTTAGATGAATTGTTGAAGCAAATTCGCGAAAACAATCTAAAACACAAAGAAAAGATTAACCTTATTCAAGGTAAGAAAGTGCCTAAAGAGCTTCAACGTAAAGTAGCTGAAGCGTTAGAGCTTTTTAACAATGAGAGCGCATTGCTGGAGTGGCTTGAAAACAAAGCCAACGACGTCAAAGCAGCAAAAGAAAACTACCAGTCAGATATAAAACTTATCGCAAACAAACGTCTTTATCCCGGAGTATCGGCGAAGCTTAATAACCGTAACTGGCGTTCTGAGCGAGAATACGACAGGGCGCAAATTCGTTACGATTCGCACCAATGGCACTACGACCCTTTAATTTGACCTAACTAGTTCACTGAAGTTACTGTGCTACAGTTACGTTGCCATACCCTTGGCGCTTTGACTGGTACAGTGCCTTCATGGTGCGTTCAAACCACTCTGTGAATTCCTCAGACTCCCTGAGCTCAGATAAACCCATGGCCGTTTTAAAGCTCTCGACAAGCGAGTGATGGGTAGAAATGCAGTCTAACAATCTGTCTGCAAGATTTTTAGCTGCGTTTAACTCGGTTTGAGGGCACAAGATAATAAACTGTTCACCGCTAAAACGCGAAACAACATCGACTTCTCGAACGGTATTTAGACAATTCGTTGCCACGGCTTTTAGCGCCTCTTCTTTAGCCGAGGGCTCAATTGAATCTCTGTCATCGCTTACAGGGGTTAGTTCGATAACAATTAACGAAGCCGTAGTGTGAAATCGATGGAAACGTGAGATTTCTTCTTCCGCTCGCTGGATCATATGATTGCGGTTATATAGCCCCGTTACCGTGTCGTGAGCAGACAAAAAAGCAAGGGTCTTGTTCTTTTCTAACAAGGTTGCTTGTAACGCACCTATTTCCTCGTTTTTCTGGTTAATAATACGCTTGTAGCCGCTAACGTTTCTATTTCTAAAAATAAAAAGCAAGAAAACTAAAATGACAATTGCGGTGCTCAAAACCATAACGACATAGTTACGACTATAGCGAACTTGGACATTATTCCACTGCTTATAAATTTCTACCTTTCGCGTTTCTGGAATACGCTCAATGGCAAAGTTAAGCTTGTCCACCAGGTGGCCATAGGTTTTGTTCACACCAAAAGCTAATGAGTCGAAGGGCTCGGCGTAACCAACAATATTGAGGTCTTTCAGCTTCAAATTATTGATGTGCATATTCACGCTCATTAATGAGCCCACCATTACATCAAACTCATCATTCGCCAGCTGCTTTAGCCCTTCTTCTTCAGACGGAATAAGCTTTAAACGTAACCCCGGATAGTGTCGTGAAATATATTCAACTTGGCGATAACCCTGAACAATCCCTACTACTCGATTTCCCACTCCAGCGTAGCCTTGTATCATTGGCATTCCAGACTTAGCCACCAGCACATTGGGCGCTTCAAAATACGGCACACTAAAGTCGAGGAACTGCTTTCGATAGTCGGAAGTATTTAGCATGGGGATAACTTGGCACTTCCCCTGCTGAACGTACTCTAGGCTCTGTTGCCAGCTCTCAGTGGGCACTAGGGTAAACGTTAACTCAGATATTTCAGCAATAAGCTGCATATATTGGGCAGAAATCCCCACATGGATGCCGTTTCTGATTGCTTCGTAAGGCGCCCAGTTAGGATCTATACAGTACGTTACATTATTAGATTGTTCAGATGCCGCCTTTTGACCAGCTTCTGCTTGTAGGAGCGCGCTAAAACAACTCGCTCCTACAAACAACATGGTACAAAGCAGATATTTTCTTATTTTTTTCAACTGCACACCCAAAACATGTGAAGATATCGATGACAACCGCGAAGTATTAAGCGTAAATTCAAAAATTGCAATTATTTAGCTGATAATCTCGCTTTTCAGCCAGGGCAACCGCATACTTTTACCCAAAAATAAGCTCTGCTCTGAATTCATCGGCCCAGCCAGCCATTTTGAGTTTGCTTCTCATGCTGGCTTTCTTGGGGTGTAAACGAGCTATATTCAAACAAAACCGCCTAATCACTCCGACATTTTCCGCTCCGTCCTCTTTGCGTATTCGGCTATCATCTTCTTTAAACGTCACGTCTAACACCCAGTGGACTTTATTTTCGACTTCCCAGTGTGCTCGGATAGCCTGGTTGACCGCAGCGGGGTCAATATCCAGTGAACTGATGTAATATTGCGTTTCAGTGCTCACCTCTTTGTCTTTAAGGTGGCGCTCTCGCTCTATTTTGATAACACTGCGTATACCTTTCCAGTGCTGTGCTTCACTTATCCACTCACTGACTCTTAGTTGCTGGCACCTGCGTACTTCAATTCGTCCATGGCCAGAATCAGTCTGTTCATTACAGGCAATCCAAGCGGGATTATCCCTCTCTACCTTATGGAAATAGGCGGCAATTTCATCGCGTAGTTGTTTGTGGTTGTTTTTGATGCAGAGCACATAATCTGCGTTCTCCGAGCAGATTTTCTCGACTATCTTTTTCTGAGAGTTCATGGCATCTGCACTGATAAGAGCGCCTTTAATATTAAGCGTGTCGAGTAGATCCAATACCGAAGCATTCTCATTTTTCTTGCCCGATGACTTCAGTTGCGCAAGCACTAAACCTGCATCTTTGCTCCAGGCGGTAATGCTATGTAATGCCGTTTGCTTATCGCCATCGTAGGAATGACGAAGTGTCTTACCGTCGATGGCAATTTGAGGCTTACCCGTTTCAACACGCACTTCATTCACCCAATTCATAAAGGCTTTATTTAATTGTTCAGGGCATATTACTCGGACAATTCGGGCAATGGTATCGTCAACAGGAATGCCGTTTTCAAAGGGACGGTATTGGCGCAACCAATCAAGTTTATCTCGACCAAACACTTCTATATCGCTCCAACCCTCTGCTCCAGAAAGGACTGCACTCACAGTCAGAAATATCACATCAATAAAGTCATGTTGAACATTAATTTGCGTGCGGGGATCGGTAACTTCTGAAAAATGGCTTAGAAAACTCATAATTAACTCGTGTCATCAAAAAAACTATTTGATCACACTAATGATGATAAATATAACGAATTAAATCGATCAGATATCAGAGTAATTTAACAAAAGTACGATCTTGCCCTGGCTTTTCAGCTAGGTAACGCTCTGTCTTTGCTGAAACTCATCGTTTTCATAGCGCTTTTCATTCATAATTTCGGTAAGGCTTGCCACCGCTTTTTCAATATCGACGAAGCTTAAATACAGTGGCGCAAAACCTATTCGCAGAATATTTGGTGCACGGAAATCTGCAATCACCCCCTCAGCGATCCAAGCTTGGCAAATGGCGTAAGCGTGGTCGTGCGCGAAAGCAAGCTGACTACCTCGATTATCGATGCTGGGGCTTACAATGGAAAACTTGTCCAGAAGGCCTGCGCGCTTGGCTTCAGCGATGAAAAATGCCTGTAGCTTTTTGGATTTTTCATCAATAGCTTTAAGTGATACATCTTCAAATACGTCTAATGCCGCATCTAAAATGCTCATTCCAACAATTCCTGGCGTACCGCACAAGTTTTGCTTCACGGAATTGTCGCCAGCGTAATCAGGAGAAAATGAGAAAGGCGAGCTGTGCCCCATCCAACCAGACAAAGGTTGTTGATACTGTGCTTGATGTCGTTTAGCGACATAGATAAACGCTGGCGCACCAGGGCCGCCATTTAGATATTTGTAGGTACAGCCGACTGCAAAGTCCACATTACATGCGTCTAAGCTGACAGGAAATGCTCCAGCACTGTGCGCTAAATCCCACAAAGTTAAAATGCCCTTTTGGTGGGCTTGCTCGGTAATGATTTGCATATCGAGTTTATTGCCACTTCTGAAATTTACCTGTGTCAGCATCAGTACGGCAATATCGTCAGTTAGCTGCGACCCAATGCATGCTTCGTCAACATAGCGAATACTGTAATCGCTGCCGAGTAAGTCAAGCAGGCCTTGCACCATGTATATGTCGGTAGGAAAATTATCGCGGGTAGTCGCTATTACCTTGCGACTTGGGTGCATTTTTAACGCCGCACTTAATACTTTAAACAGATTAATAGAAATGGAGTCACAACAAATAACTTGGCCACTTTTAGCGCCAATCAGGCCGCCAATCTTATCACCCACTATTTGAGGTAGATGGATCCACTGATGCTTGTTCCAGCTTGTAATGAGCCCCTTTCCCCACTGTTCATTGACAACTTCGTCAGCTCGCTGTTTCGCTGCCTTAGGCAGAGGCCCTAGCGAATTGCCGTCTAAATAGACCGTATTAGCGGGAAGCGAAAATGCCTGCGCCTTGTCACGGAGTGGATCTTTAATATCAAGTTGTTCAGCTGAAAAAACCTTATTCATCATGTTCACTAATAACCTCAAGTAAAGCATCAAAGGATGTTGATTCAGGGTGAAGCCAATCGAAATGGCCACCATTTTTAATTATTTTTTGGTTGGTTCCAGATAATACAGCGTGGCGCGCTGGCACAATACTATCAGCATCGCCTTGGAGTAGTGTAATTGGCAAACTGCCATGGGTTGGCCGTGGTGTAGCCCTTTGATATGCGGTTGGAACATCTTCAGGCGTTCCATTCATGAATTTCGCTGTAGCCGACTGGCAGCTGTTATGGCCCTTGGCATAGGACTGGATGTCCGTAATTGCCGCTAACCCGATAATCCGTTTTATGTCTGCGCGCGATAAGTTCAAGGATGACGAAGAAAGGCGTTGCGCAGCAAGCAAAGCTAAGTGCCCACCAGCAGAATGCCCCGCAATGTAAATGTTAGTGTAGCGCCCTTCGTTCTCTATTCGTTTTAAGGCTGTACTTATTGCTTGTGTCACGTCGTCTAAACTACCGGGCCAGCCACCACCTTCATCACCTACGCGCCGATACTCTGTTACGTAGACACCCATCCCAAGCTCTGCTAAAGCATGGTACATCCCTTTCGCGTGTTCGTAACCGTAGGCATTAAGCCAACACCCACCGTGAATAAATATTAACGCTTTATCAGCGTACATTTCGTTCGTAGACGAACGTCCATGCCAAGTATAAATAGTTTGTAGTAGGTCATCGCCGTAGCTGAATTGTTCATCAGCTTCGCTTGTTGGCAAGACACCCAACGCTGAATAAGGTACCTGGCTTATTTTCTTGGGGTAGATAGCTGACGATTCACTGTTGGCATGGGTGTTATCCGAAGTCTTTTTTTCTTCGTTAGTGTGGGTGTCTTCCGAAACAGCGTCGTCAGAACCATCAACGGTTGATTGAATTTCGTGAAGCGCAGACAGAGTTAAGTCATCGTGGTTGTCTTCATTACTCGATAAAGAACGTGATTCCTCGTAGTGAGTGCCATTGTTACCGTGGGTGTCTGCGTAAGTCGAGTTTACTGAAAACGATGAGTCAGCTTGGACTTTCGCAACAAGCGTTAAAGTGGATAGCGCAACCGCAAGGGTTATAGAATTGATAACGTAAGTCACTGTCTTCATGCTTTTGTATTTTTCTTTATATTGAACCACAGAGCGAAATCAATGTGATTAGGCTCCGTGATTAAATATTTTACATATTTGCCATCTATAGCTATAGCGGCTTAGAGCATTTCAACGGCAAGCGCTACACCCTCACCACCACCAATACATAAAGATGCGATACCTTTGCGACCACCGCGTTGCTTTAGCGCGTGAAGTAGTGTTACCAAAATGCGCGCACCAGAGGCGCCAATGGGGTGACCCAATGCACAAGCGCCGCCTTTTACGTTTACTTTACTTTCATCTAGTCCAAGCTTCTTGACAGCCAACATGGTTACCATGGCGAAGGCTTCGTTAATTTCGAAAAGATCGACTTCTTCTTTCGTCCAACCTGCTTTATCCAGCACTTTTTCCATAGCGCCAACAGGCGCAACGGTGAAGTTTTCAGGTTCAATAGAATTTGTAGCGTGAGCAACCACGCGCGCAAGCGGTGCTAGACCAAGTTCATTTGCTTTGCTTTCGCTCATTACAACCAGTGCCGCTGCACCATCAGAGATTGAGCTTGAGTTAGCAGCCGTGACTGTACCGTCTTTTTTGAAAGCCGGTCTTAGTGTTGGAATTTTTTCTGGGCGAGCGGAACCTGGGCCTTCATCGGTATCAACAACGGTATCGCCCTTACGAGAAGAGACTGTCACGGGTACTATTTCATCGACGAAAGTTCCGCTGTTTATTGCTTCATGTGCCTTGGAAAGCGAGCTTAGAGCAAACTCATCCATTTCACCGCGAGAAATATTTTCTTCATCAGCAGTATCCTGTGCGAAGCAGCCCATTGCTTTGCCGTCATAGGCATTTTCCAGACCGTCTAACATCATATGATCAAGTACTTGACCATGACCCATACGATATCCCGTTCTAGCTTTAGGCAACATATATGGCGCATTACTCATGCTTTCCATCCCGCCTGCCACGACTGCTGTCGCACTGCCTGCTTTAATTAAGTCGTGGGCCATCATTACCGCTTTTAAGCCCGACCCGCATACTTTGTTGATAGTTGTCACACCTGCACTTAGCGGAAGCCCCGCCCCCAGTGACGCTTGTCTCGCCGGAGATTGACCAAGACCAGCAGGTAATACACACCCCATGATGACTTCATCAATTACAGAGACATCCATCTCTTCACAGGCTGCTTTAATCGCAACTTCTCCAAGTTTGGTCGCAGCAAGCGAAGATAAATTACCGTTGAAACCACCCATTGGTGTGCGCTTAGCCGCGACAATAACTACTGATTCGTTACTCATAACCGTGCCCTTAAAATTCATTAAAATTATAGAGTTAAGTGAAGAAAGCTACGTAGATGTATACAAAAGTAAACACCCCTAACAGCTACAACGTCTTGCCTTCACCATGAAAAATTGACGTTAGCAAAATGTTACTTTACCTTAACGTAAAATGTAATTAACGTTAACGTAAACCTGTACTAAGTATGTGTCAACCAAACACTACGTTTTAATATAGCGGTATATAAAACCATCTACCTTAAAACGATAGTGCTATTGCAATGACATCCAACCTACTACAGAGAATTTAATTACAATGACACCCACGTCAAAACAAGGGTGTTAATCAGCGCTGAAATACAAGGTACGTGTAATGAGCAAGTACGACGACGAAACAACATATGCAATAGGCGAACTCGCTCGAGAGTTTGACATTACTCCTCGTTCAATTCGTTTTTACGAAGAACAAGGCCTAATGTCACCGTCAAGAACGGGACAAAATCGCGTCTATCTGAACAAAGATAGAGTGCGCTTAAAGCTGATCTTGCGAGGAAAACGACTAGGATTTTCCCTTGCTGAAGTCAAAACACTGTTCGACATGTACGACACCAACCCCAATTCGGCTATTCAGTTAGAAGCCATGCTCGAAATGACTGAACAGAAAAGAGCGGTGCTTAAACAGCAGCTAGAAGACATCCAGATGTTAATGACTGAACTGGATGATGTTGAAGCACGTTGCCGTGAAGAACTCGCAGAACTCAAACGAGGAAATATCGCATGAACACCTCCTACCCTACTTTAAATTTTGGACTTGGCGAAGACATCGAGATGTTACGTGATCAGGTCTATCAATTTGCACAAAATGAGATTGCTCCTCTTGCTGAACAAGCAGACGCAGACAACCAATTCCCAAACCAATTGTGGACAAAACTTGGCGATATGGGCCTATTGGGCGTTACAGTTTCAGAGCAATATGGTGGCTCTGATATGGGCTACCTTGCGCATACTATCGCAATGGAAGAAGTTAGCCGCGCGTCAGGTGGTATCGGTTTGAGCTATGGCGCACATTCGAATCTTTGTGTTAACCAGATCTTTAAAAACGGTAATGATGCCCAGCGTGAAAAGTACCTACCTAAGTTAGTAAGCGGTGAGCATATTGGTGCACTGGCAATGAGTGAACCTAATGCAGGTTCGGACGTTGTTAGCATGAAATTGAAGGCTGAAAAACGCGGCGACAAATACATCCTTAACGGCAACAAGATGTGGATCACAAACGGTCCTGATGCACATACATTTGTTATCTACGCTAAGACCGACCCTAACGCAGGGCCAAGAGGGATCACAGCGTTTATCGTAGAGCGCGATTTCCCTGGCTTTAGCCGCGCACAGAAACTCGACAAACTAGGTATGCGCTCTTCTAATACCTGTGAATTAGTTTTCGAAGATTGCGAAGTACCAGCTGAGAACATTCTTGGCAAAGAAGGCGAAGGTGTTCGCGTACTTATGAGCGGCCTAGATTACGAGCGCCTTGTTTTATCAGGTGGCCCGCTAGGCATTATGCAATCGTGCATGGATATCGTAGTACCTTACATTCACGACCGTCAGCAGTTTGGCCAATCAATTGGTCAATTCCAGCTAGTACAAGGCAAAGTAGCTGACATGTACACGCAAATGAATGCCGCACGCGCGTATGTCTACACCGTTGCACAGTCATGCGATCGCGGTGAAACAACGCGAAAAGATGCCGCTGGCGCTATCCTTTATTCAGCGGAACTAGCAACCAAAATGGCGCTGGATGCTATTCAGCTACTTGGCGGTAATGGCTACATCAACGAATACCCGACGGGACGATTATTACGTGATGCCAAGCTTTATGAAATTGGCGCAGGAACGTCTGAAATTCGCCGAATGCTTATAGGCCGCGAGCTTTTTAACGAATCGAAGTAATACGGAGTTCTGGGTGGAAACAAACTTCGTTTGAAACAGGGAAAGCTTAGGCATTCCCTGTGTTATAGAAGTTAGAAAGACACCCGCCCTACTCCATTTTAAGTAGATTTAGAAAAGCTGAACTTTATTAATAGGCTAATGAATTGCAAAGACACCCACCGCAGCGAAAGCGCTTAGCATGGGTGTCTCGCTAATCATCTTGCTAACTAGTGGCTAACGCGACAGCCGGTCGCATAGGCCCAACACAAGGAGGGGTTATGCCCGTTCTTCGCTCAAGTATAAATACGAAATCTGAAACATTTATCGCAAATGCCGAGCACATGCAGGCTCAGGTAAATGATCTCCTCGAAAAAATCGAACAAATTTGCCAAGGTGGCGGTGAAAAAGCGGCGGAGCGCCACGTGTCTCGAGGAAAACTTCTACCTCGCGACCGAATCAACGCACTGATTGACCCAGACACGCCTTTCCTAGAAATAGGCCAGCTGGCTGCATGGGAAGTCTACGAAGACTATGTACCTTGTGCCGGAGTCGTTGCCGGTATCGGTATCGTTGCAGGTATCGAGTGTATGATTGTAGCTAACGATGCTACTGTAAAAGGCGGGACGTACTACCCCCTTACCGTGAAAAAGCACCTTCGTGCTCAGACTATCGCAGAGCAAAATAACCTACCTTGTATTTACTTAGTAGATTCAGGTGGCGCTAACTTACCTCGCCAAGATGATGTATTCCCAGATAGAGAGCACTTTGGTCGCATCTTTTTTAATCAAGCGAATATGTCTGCTAAGAATATTCCTCAAATTGCGGTAGTAATGGGTTCCTGTACAGCTGGTGGTGCTTATGTTCCCGCCATGGCTGATGAAAGCATTATCGTTAAAGAACAAGCGACTATTTTTCTGGGCGGCCCACCGCTTGTTAAAGCTGCAACAGGTGAAGTTGTTACCGCAGAAGAGCTTGGCGGTGGTGACGTTCATACTCGAATTTCGGGCGTTGCCGACCATCTCGCCAACAACGACCACCACGCACTCTCATTAGCGCGTAATGCTGTCTCCAGACTAAACCGAAAGAAGCCAGAATGCCTAGATGTGGCCGAGGTAAAACCTCCACGCTACGACACCAAAGAAATCTACGGCATTGTGCCTGCTGATAGTCGTCATACATACGATGTAAGAGAAATCATTGCGCGTGTTGTGGATGACTCAGACTTTGATGAGTTCAAACCGCTTTACGGCACAACCTTGGTTTGTGGTTTTGCGCGCATTTTCGGTTTCCCCGTAGGCATTGTGGCTAACAACGGCATACTTTTCGGTGAAAGCGCGCTTAAAGGTGCTCATTTTGTCGAACTATGCGCCATGCGAAAAATCCCTCTCGTGTTTTTGCAAAACATCACAGGCTTTATGGTCGGTAAGCAATACGAGCATGGCGGTATCGCAAAACACGGCGCAAAAATGGTAACCGCCGTTGCATGTGCGAATGTACCAAAGCTCACAGTGCTTATCGGCGGAAGTTTCGGTGCAGGTAACTACGGCATGTGCGGCAGAGCCTATGATCCACGCTTCCTTTTCATGTGGCCAAACGCTCGAATTTCTGTAATGGGTGGTGAACAAGCTGCTGGCGTTCTCGCTCAAGTTAAGCGCGACCAAAAAGAGCGCTCAGGCGAATCATGGTCTGCAGAAGAAGAAAAGGCATTTAAACAACCTGTTATCGATACGTACGAAAAACAAGGGCATCCATACTATGCGTCTGCAAGGCTTTGGGATGATGGCGTTATTGACCCAGCGGATACTCGATTAGTGCTTGGCCTATCGCTTTCAGCGGCGCTTAACAAGCCTATCGAAGACACCCAATTTGGCATATTTAGAATGTAGGAGTGCAGGTAATGGAACAATCAGTAATTTACAGCGTAGATGAAAGAAACATTGCCACTGTTACTTTAAACAGAGCTGAAAAACATAATGCCTTTGACGACGAAATGATAAACGAGCTTACTCGCGTTTTTAAAAAAGCGGGGGAAGATAAAAGCGTTAGGGCACTAATCCTGAGAGCTGAAGGCAAAAGTTTCAGTGCAGGAGCCGATCTTAACTGGATGAAAAAAATGGCCAGTTATACCGAAGCGCAAAATGAAAGTGATGCACTTGCATTAGCAACCATGCTGCAGACGCTTTATAAAATGCCGAAGCCCACGATAGCAAGAGTACAAGGTGCAGCTTTTGGCGGTGCTGTTGGTTTAATTGCATGTTGCGATATTGCTATTGGAAGCAAGCTCAGTAAATTTTGCTTAAGTGAAGTTAAAATTGGCCTTATTCCAGCAACCATCAGCCCTTACGTGGTTGAAGCTATGGGCGCACGAGTATGCCGACGCTACTTCCAGACCGCTGAAGTATTTTCTGCGCGCAGAGCAAGACGACTCGGACTTTTGAGCGAATCAGTAACAGAAGACGAACTCGATAGCACTATCGACAATATTTTATCAAACATACTGAAAAACGGCCCCCAAGCAGTGGCGAAAGCAAAAGACTTAGTGCAATGGGTGTCTACGCAAGAGATTAACGATGCGCTTCTCACAAAGACGAGCAAACTTATCGCACAAGTTAGGACATCTGAAGAAGGTCAAGAAGGTCTGTCAGCCTTTTTAGAAAAGCGCAGTGCTTCATGGGTGGAGGTTAAGAATGATAAATAAATTACTAATTGCAAACCGTGGTGAAATTGCTTGCCGCGTTATAAAGACAGCCAACACTCAAGGTATAAAGACAGTCGCCGTTTACTCTGACGCCGACAAAAATGCCCTTCATGTACAAATGGCTGATGAAGCTGTTTATCTAGGGCCATCTCCGTCGAAGAAAAGTTATTTACGAGGCGAGTTGATCATTGAAAAAGCAAAGGAGCTTGGTGTAGACGCTATCCACCCAGGCTACGGCTTTCTCTCAGAAAATGCTGAGTTTGCGAATCTATGCGCCAAAAACAATATTATCTTTGTAGGCCCACCAGCATCTGCAATTGAAGCGATGGGTTCTAAGTCTGCCGCCAAACACATTATGGAAAAAGCTGGTGTTCCTTTGGTTCCAGGCTATCACGGCGACGATCAAAGTGAAGCGGTATTAAAAGGCGCTGCCGATGAAATGGGATACCCAGTTCTATTAAAAGCCGCTGCTGGCGGTGGCGGTAAGGGCATGCGCCAAGTGTGGAGTGAAAAAGAGTTTTCTCAAGCATTAAATGCAGCCAAACGTGAATCTATGGCGAGCTTTGGTGACGACCATATGCTGGTTGAAAAGTACCTGACGCGCCCTCGTCATGTTGAAATTCAAGTTTTCTGTGACACCCATGGTAACGGCGTATACCTTTTTGAACGTGATTGTTCGGTTCAACGCCGACACCAAAAGATTATTGAAGAAGCCCCTGCCCCCAATATGTCTCAGTCAGTGAGAGAAAAAATGGGTGAAGCGGCGATACTCGCGGCGAAAGCCATTAACTACGTAGGTGCGGGAACGGTTGAGTTTTTACTTGATGAAGACGATTCATTTTACTTCATGGAAATGAATACACGCTTGCAAGTAGAGCATCCTGTGACAGAAATGATCACCCGTGAGGATTTGGTTCACTGGCAATTAACTATTGCCGAAGGAAAGCCCCTTCCTAAACAACAAAATGAACTCACCTTAACAGGACACGCATTCGAAGCGCGCATTTATGCTGAAGATCCAAACAACGAGTTTCTACCTTCTACCGGCACGCTGCGCCTGTTACGCACACCAAAAGAAAATGACGTAGTTCGCGTTGACACAGGTGTCGTTGAAGGTGATGAGGTAAGCGTTTTTTACGACCCAATGATTGCCAAGCTTGTGGTTTGGGGAGAGAACCGTGAGATAGCGCTCAAACGCTTAATTAGTGCATTGGGTGACTACTATATTGACGGTGTAAGCACAAACATCGACTTCTTAAAGCGTGTCGCAACACACCCTGCGTTCGTTGCCGCTGAGCTTACAACTACGTTTGTGGAGAAACACCATGATTCGTTGTTTAGCGCGACAAGTGAGGATGCAGCTAGCGATGACACCCAAGTAAATATTCCTGTGATGGCATTGCTTTCACTTTTAAATAGAAAAGTTTCTAGAAGCGATAAAACCCCATCTGTTTGGTCAACCGTCGGTGCGTGGCGCGCTAACGCAAATCATACAGAAATTCTCACCTTGCTTTGCAACCAAGAAGAAGTGCATGTTGGGGTCAAACACCAGCGTCACGGAACTGAAGATGCTTGGGAGCTATCTGTTGGAGACAATTCCTATAACGTTAAAGGCAAGCTGGTAGATAGTGCTTTGCATGCAACAATTAATGGGTACAAATCAACATTTACGTATTCAGATAATGATGGCGTGTTTACACTCTTCAACAAAGACACCCATGCTAAGTTCAGCCTAATCTCAGCATCTCTTGGTGATGATAACGATGATAATGGCGACGCTAATTTCAGTGCCCCGATGAACGGAACCATAGTGGCGCATTTGGTCGAAAAGGGTGTGTTGGTCAAAAAAGGGGAGCCTATACTAGTTATGGAAGCGATGAAAATGGAGCACAGCATCATTGCCCCGCACGATGGTGCAGTGGAAGAGTTCTTTTTCAATCCCGGTGAACTAGTTGACGGTGGCGCAACACTGTTGGCGTTCTCCACTAAAGAAGCTGCCGAGGTTTGATGTGATGTTTCCTAAAGAAGTGAGTATTGTTGAAGTAGGTCCTCGAGATGGCCTTCAGAATGAAAAGCAGGCCTTAAGCGCCGAACAAAAGATTGAACTTATTCAACTTCTTTCTAAAACTGGCCTTAACCGTATCGAAGCAGGAAGCTTTGTATCACCCAAATGGGTGCCCCAAATGGCAAACTCGGATGCGGTTTTTAAGGCGCTTAGCCCCGAAGACAAGATTCATTATTCTGCATTGACACCCAACCTTAAGGGCTTGGAAACAGCCATTGAAGCGGGTGCGAAAGAGGTTGCAGTATTCGGTGCTGCCTCTGAGTCCTTTTCACAAAAGAACATTAACTGCTCTATAAGCGAGAGCTTAAAGCGTTTCGAGGCTGTGTTTGACCTGGCAAGCGAAAGCAAAATCAAAGTGAGGGGCTACGTTTCATGTGTAATGGGGTGTCCTTATGAAGGTGAAATTTCACCTAGTGCCGTTACACAGGTGAGTAAGGAACTTATTGACATGGGGTGTTACGAAGTATCCCTTGGCGATACTATCGGCGTAGGCACACCAATGTCTACAAGACTACTATTAGATGAAGTATTGAAAGAGATTAATGTCAGCAAAGTTGCCGCCCATTTTCATGATACTTATGGACAAGCGCTAGTGAATTTATACACTGCCCTTGGATACGGCATCTCATCAATTGATTCAGCTGTTGCAGGACTTGGAGGCTGCCCGTATGCCAAAGGAGCAAGTGGAAATGTTGCAACGGAAGACGTCCTATATATGTTGAACGGTATGGGTATATCAACAGGTATAGAAATGACGAAATTGTTAAAAGCGTCTTCTTACATTTCAGAACTTTTAGGCCGCTCTCCCGTGTCGAAAGCAGCTAATGCGCTTCTAGCAAAATAAAAAACTGATGGGGGGATGCGGCAATGCGCCCCCTCTACCCTCTAAGAAAGACACCCACCCTAATTGTGAAGTTTCACGTAAAATCACCGTTTATGTAATGGATGTCTTTATAAGTTTATCGGCACAAACTCATAAATACATTCTTTCACGCTCAGCAAGTTAGCTTTGCATTGGATGTCTCTTCAAATATTCATTACTTTTCAGCGAAAAGTCTTACGTTGGGTGTCTCTTCTAGAACAAAACAAGTCCATCGGTCAGGTCACAACTGAATATTCACAATGCTAAGGTCACACAATGACTAATTACCTTGCATTTATCTAACATGGCTCAAAGCAGAAAATCCCTCATTAGTTTAAAAGATACACCCTACTATCATTGTATATCTCGCTGCGTGCGCCGTAGCTACCTCTGCGGGTACGACCGAAACAATAGAGTTAGTTACGAGCATCGAAAATCGTGGGTAGAACAACGGCTGTTATTTTTGAGCCGGGTATTCGCGATAGATATTTGTGCTTACGCTGTTATGAGTAACCATGTCCATATCGTTTTATGCGTGAATAAAGAGGCAGCGCTCTCATGGTCATTACAAACTGTGTTACATCAATGGCATAAAATGCACAAAGGAACCGTACTTACTCAAAAGTTTATGAAGGGCGAGATCTTGAGCGAAAGTGAGTATGAGACAGTTAAAAGTACTGCTGATGTGTATAGAAAAAGGCTCTACGACATAAGCTGGTTCATGAGAAATTTAAACGAGTATATTGCGAGAAAAGCAAACGAAGAGGACGATTGTACTGGCAGATTTTGGGAAGGTCGCTTCCGTTCACAAGCATTGCTAACAGAAAAAGCTCTACTTTCATGTATGGCATATGTTGACTTAAACCCTATACGCGCAAAGGTCGCAACGGGCTTACAAGACTCATATCACACAAGCATTAATAAAAGATTGAACACGAGTATTTCACAAAACAAGACAATAAAAGGGTTAATGCCATTAAAGAGCCACCAACGATGCAGAAACACTCGCGGCTTAGATTTCACATTGAATGACTATTGCGATCTTCTTAACCAGTCAATCCAACTGTTGCGCAACACCGATTCGATAGCCGCTCAAACGAGACCCATTCAACATGTAAAACCTCTTGGTGTATGCCAACATCATTGGCATCACATTATCAGTGATTTCGAAAACGTGTTTTCAGTCGCGGCAGGAGACGGTTCATCTATGCGGAAGTTCCAAGCAAATACTAAAAGAAAACGAATGGCCAAAATATCTTCGGCAGCGATATGCTTTGACTAAACCATTCTACTTCTCGTCAGGTAAGATAACAGTAGTGATAATTGCCAGTAACAGCATACCAGCCATAATATAAACCACTGAAAAGGTTAAAACAGGGGTTAATGCAGCGTAAAGTGCACCGAATGCTAATAAAATCATACCTATAGCCGTGTTTGAGAAGCCAACCAGCTCTGTTCTTTCATGGCCTTCTTTAACATCTAAACTATATGTTTTCCGTCCGGTTCTTACGCCAGCATGGGATACCGATAACAAGAAAAACAACAGTGCAGAGGTTACAATCGGCGTCGTTTGCAATGTAAGCAAACCAATGCATGAAATTATTGCGAGTACCCCTGAAATTTGGAGTGTTAACTTTGCGCTTTTGTCTGCAATCTTTCCCCAAATTATTGATGATAAAAGAGCAGCAGTTGCTTCGGCTCCTATATAAATAGGAAGCAGCTCTTTTACATCTCCATTTTTTTCTATCATAAAATAAGGCGCAACCAAGGCTGAGTGAACGAAAAGCCCTCTTACCAAAATGAATTTGTAAACCGTGGCGTCGAAGTCAATACTAAACGCTTTCTCCTCTTTATCACCCACATCTACCGTCGTTTTAACAGGCCATACACATATAAGGGTCAAAACAAATGATAAAAGACTCCCGAACAAGACTATCAGCAGCACGTTCGAAGAAAGAGAGCCGTCGTAAATTGTCAAAGGTATAGCGATAACAAGGGTGACCATGCCTGAAACGGTAGATGCAATTCCGATTAGGTTACCCCGCTCACCTTTCGTAGCTACATCAGCCTCCATATCTTTCACGGTAAGAGAACAGGCAGAGCGACCCAGGCTCAGGAAGACAAGCGAAATAAGTATCAAGGTACCCGCCAAGCCCCCCGAAAATGAAATGGCCGCGATCAGCATACAGAAAACTGAAAGCGTTTGTGTGAGCATACCGACACGCCAAACCAAGTGCCGCTGAGTATGTTTTCGAAGATAAATGCTAATAAGTACTTGAGGCAGAAGCGCGCCCGACTCTCTAATTGGAACCAGCCAGCCTATCATCCAAACTGGTGCGCCAATGCTAATAAGAAGTGCGGTCAAGGTTGTTTTAGCAGAGATCAGTAGGTCGGCTAGTTTATTAAGCGAAAGGCCTGTAATAAGTAATTTTTTTTGTTTCATGGAAGGTAAGCATGCACCGCAATTCGATTGAACATATACGGTGCACTTATCCAGTCAGATCAGAAAGTTATATGCCCTACCCAGCGTTTTCAGCGAGTATTTTAAGATTTTCTAGGCCCATTTCGAAATCCGGACCAATCATGCTGTCCATCATCAAAGCAAAATATTTGTTTATAGGGTTATTGTCTACCGAGCCTTCATCTCTCCAGGTTACAAGAGAACCATTTTCTGTGGGCTCAATTTCTACGACGCCCGATGAACCCATGTCAAAATCGGGAAAATATAATCGGTACATCACACGTCTGTTATGCTCTAGTTGCGTAATCTCCATTTCTCCATTTCCCTCGGTTTCACTTAACCACTCGGAACGCATCCCAATAGCCCTATCAGGCCCTGAATAATCAAGTTTCATATCAGGATCACGCTTGAACCATACGCCCCATTTCTTCCACTCTTTCAAATCAACGACATAGGGATATATTTCTGATGGCTGAGCATCAATATTAATTGTTCTTTCAACGCTGTAATCTTTAGGAATAAAAAAGCTTGTTGCGACAAATAATACGATAACAACACCTACGACCATTAAGAGTTTTTTTAACGCTCCCATCTGAGACTCCATAAAAGAATTGCCCCTTCAAATATAACATTTAATTAACATTTGTCACTTAAAGATCTTTCTTGCTCATTTTACTGTTAGATAGACACCCATCCCCTCATGTTTAACGCAGTTGAAAGCAAATTTATACTCAAAATAACTATTATGAGCCTTCTCTTTCGCGTTACCGAGAAAGGACACTCAGCAATAAAACCTTATGATGCATGAAGTAACCACTTCGTTTATCGAGCAAAGTGTAGACTAACTTTCTACAGTTTAAAAATGGGTGTCTACACAGTGATTTGCTTTGATCGAGGGTCTCTTCTGGATGCGCATGATGAAATTGAGTTGCGTGTCTCGCTAACTTTTTTATCGTCAAATTTACTAAGTAACTAACTCATAGTAGCGATGGGTATCATGCTAAAATTTTAATTCAAGAAGCCTATTCCAGTTTAAGAATAAGAGATAGGGGTGGGTGTCTTTGTAAGAGCAATGGGTGTCATGCTAATACTTTAATTCTAGAAGCCTATTCCAGCTTAAGAATAAAAGATAGGGGTGGGTGTCTTTGTAAGAGCAACAGTTGAATGCCATTGGATGAGATTAAGGGAATTAGGATGGGTGTCTCTGTAAGGGCGAGAGCCCCCCAACCTACAATTTTTTAAAAACATTTACCATTTCATCACAAAGCATGAAAATCGCGCTGTCATTCTAAATTATCTTGTGTAATATGGATTTAGGTTATCAAGAATGCCTGTTCAATCAGGCCTATCATGCATAGCGCAGTCAATCGCAACACTTCGTTTTCTTTTTATATTTCTATCGATACACCGTTGTCGCTTTATTACAGGAGTTTATAGGAAATGGCAGATCAAAGTTCTCGTTACATTAGTAACCTTACTCGCGATACATATGCGCTCATCCTCGCGGGTGGTAAAGGTTCTAGACTACACGAGCTCACTAATTGGCGAGCCAAACCGGCACTTTATTTCGGCGGTAAATTTAGAATTATCGATTTCCCGCTATCAAATTGTGTTAATTCAGGTATCCGTCGAATAGGCGTGGTTACTCAATACAAGTCACATTCTCTTATTCGTCACTTGGTTCGCGGTTGGGGTCATTTCAAAAAAGAACTTGGCGAATCTGTAGAAATCCTACCCGCTTCTCAACGTTTCTCCGACAGTTGGTATGAAGGAACCGCAGACGCGGTCTTCCAAAACATAGATATCATTCGTGATGAGCTGCCAAAATATGTCATGATCCTTTCAGGCGACCACATCTACCGTATGGACTACGGTGATATGTTGGCCAAGCACAAAGAGTCTGGTGCAAAAATGACGGTTTCATGTATGTCAGTGCCCTTGGAAGAAGCCGCGGGTGCGTTTGGCGTTATGTCGGTTGATGAAAACTATCGTATTAACGGATTTGAAGAGAAGCCAGCTAACCCGACTCCACTTCCTAATGACCCAACGCGCTGCTTAGCATCTATGGGCAATTACGTGTTTGATACAGAGTTTCTATTCGAGCAATTACGTGTTGATGCTGAAAATATGGGCTCTCAGCGAGACTTTGGTAAAGACATCATTCCATCAATCATCGCCGACCACCCAGTATACGCCTATCCTTTTGAGAAAAGTGGCGGAGACAACGCCTATTGGCGCGATGTAGGTACAATCGACTCATTTTGGGAAGCCAATATGGAAATGGTTGCTCCTGTACCTCAATTGAACCTCTACGATAGAAAATGGCCCATATGGACATACCAAGAGCAACTGCCACCAGCAAAATTTGTTTGGGAAGACCACGACAGACGTGGTGAAGCGATTAACTCCGTAGTTTCTGGGGGTTGTATAATTTCAGGCTCTACACTTCGTTCATCTATTTGCTTTTCCAATGTACGCGTACATTCCTATGGCCTTATTGAAGACGCCGTTATTCTTCCTGATGTGGAAATTAAACGCCATTGTAAGCTGAAAAAGGTAATTATCGATCGAGGTTGTGTCATTCCTGAAGGTACTACAATTGGTTACGATCACGAGCAAGACAAGGCACGTGGATTCCGCGTATCTGAAAAAGGCGTGGTACTGGTGACGCGAGAAATGCTAGGTCAGCCCGTGGGTGGTCTTAGCAAGCCTAGAAAGCACGACTAACTCATTTATCCTAATGCTATGGCGAGATTGATTTTGGCGTTAAAACGCTTAAATCAATCTCTGTAATATTTAATTCGCCTCATTATTCCAATGCGTTAATGTACGCTCAATAAAGCTCGCTACCTGCTCAGGGTGTTCTAGTGGAAACATATGCCCACCATCGAGCACGCTATGCTCAATAGCATTATGCGTCAGAAGCCGCGAGTACATTTCTGGCTTACACACGTTACTTTTGCTTCCAGTCGCCAATACGGCCGGACACTTAAGCTTTCCTTTATATTTACCCAAATTGTGCGGAACATTGCGAAACAAATCTGCTTCTACTTCTGCACGAAATGTGAGTGAAATATTGTCCCCCTTCAAGGCGGTTACAGATTTTACATAATCGCGCACGCATCGTTTATCCATATCCCTAAACAATGCTTTGCTGTGAAAGTACGCCACCATATCAGTATTGCTTGGCCAGCTGGTCTTGCGTGTTTGCGCAAGTTTCGCTGGCGTTAGCTTGTTAATTAACGGCGTGTGTTTCGCGAATTTAAAAAAGTAACTTAACGGGCCAACAACAAGTGGCGGATCGAATAAAATAATGCCTCTGAACAGCTCTGGCGCCTCGCATGCCGCCATGTAGGTAATTACAGCACCAAATGAATGCCCAATACCATACACGCCTCGCGGATCCTTGTTCTCTTTTTTTATATGCTTGATGAGTTCTTGAACTTGATTGCGCCAGTTACCATTCACTGGAAGCTGAGGATCGTGTCCAAAGCGCTCAACATGAAGACGATGAAAGTGATCAGGTAACGCTGAAAACATCGCACTATAACTACCTGCGGGAAATCCATTTGCATGGGCAAAATGAAAACTCAACTCTGACGACGTCACCAAAACACTCCTTTATACTCAAACAACAAAGGGGCTTTAAATCAGCCCTTTAGCATGAAAGTTCGATAATACTATAAGCCTCTGGCTTCTGCCATTTCCCAATCTTTTACAATCTTCGTGCTCGTCCATAAGAACACGGCAATAGAAAGCGCGTAAGGAACTACCAGGTAGATGAGTGCCTGTCTCAATGCCTCCGTCTCGCCTAAAGATGGCACCAATGCTTGGCTAATAATACCCGTCAGCGTTGGGCCACCGCCCAGCGCAATGATGTTCAATACGAAGAAGAACAACGCTGTCGACATGGCTCTTACGTTTATTGGAGCTAGTGTCTGTGCCATCGCAAAACTTGGCCCTAGGTATGAACCACTGGTGAATAACAACAGCGCCATGAGCCCTACTGATAGCCACAAATCTTGCACTTGTAACGATGCATAAAATGCCGGCACACCAATAATAAGTGCGATAGCGGGCAATAACGCATAAGCTTTTTTATTGTGCTTACCCCATCTATCAGCAATGTAGCCTCCTAGCCATACACCGAGCGCATAGGCGGTGCCATTGATAATGCCAAAAACGATTAGCAACTGTGTAATATCTAAACCCGCAAAGGCGCGAACGTAGTAATCAATTACCCATGTCGATATGGCATAGTTACCGAATGATCCAAAGGAAATACCCAGTGCCATTCCCCACCACGTCGGAATTTTCAGTAACATCTTGAGCGACGACTTTACACTCGGCTTATTCGCATCATCTGCGCTTGGTAAAGAGACCGTTCTGGCAGGTTCCTTGATCGTGAGCTTAAGCAAAATAGCCAGTAACACCCCTGGAATACCTACGCTGTACATTACCGTTCGCCAGTCGGCAGAGCCGCCCTGTAAAAAGAACGCTGATGCAAAGAACGCAAGCATGACGCCAAAAGGAATACCTAAAGAGTATATTGCGAGCGCGCCCGCGCGTTTTTCTTTAGGGAATAAGTCAGAAATAATACTGTGGGACGGAGGACTACCACCCGCTTCACCAATGCCGACACCAATACGTGCTATGGCAAGCTGCATGTAATTGGCTGCTAACCCAGATGCAGCGGTAAAACCACTCCAAAGCGTTAGAGAGATCGCAATGATATTAACGCGGCTGTACCTGTCGGCAAGCCATGCAATTGGGATCCCCATCACGGTATAAAGTAGCGCAAAGTAGATGCCTTTAAGCCACCCAAGTTGGGCGTCATCTAACCCCAAATCGGCTTTAATAAAAGGAGATAGAATCCCAATGATTTGCCTGTCTATAAAGTTAAAGGCATACACCAAGGTTAATATGAATAGAACGTAATTCCGGTAACTTCTAGATGCTCCTGCTTCTGCAGCGGGAATACCTTCAACGTGAGTATGGGCCATAACAGTCCTTTTAAGTGACAATAGCCCAGTCTATGCATTAGGCAAAAAAATAAACAACTAATTGTTACTTATTTGTTAACATAACGAAAATTTCTAACTGAGGCTTTTCGTTCTATAGCGCTTAAGGTACGATGACAAACACTTAACTCATCAGACCAGACAAGCAAATATGACAGTAGATGAATTGCTCAATATTCCTCAATTATCTCAAACTTCGGAAAACACATGGAAAGTTGATGGACTAGTTATCCCTAAGACGTGGGGACAGGGACGAACTGCGTTTGGAGGAATTTCTGCCGGTATGCTTTACACCGCAGTAAAGCAGCAAGTCACTGATAATCGCGTGCTGCGCTCTTTTACCACTAACTTTGTTGGTCCCCTATCTCTTGAAATGCCTTTTTCTATCGAAGTAACGCTACTTAGAACAGGGAAAAATGTCTCTCAGTTCACTGCTCATGCTATTCAAGACGGCAAAAGCTGTGTTTTTTCGCAAGCCTGTTTTGGTGTTGCGCGTCAGTCAGGTATTCAAGTTGAGAATACAGATACACACGACATGTCTCAGCCGAATAAAGCAAAGTTCATCCCGCAAATACCTAAAGTTACGCCTAAATTCTTACGCTATTTTGATTTGGCAATTGAAGATGGCGGCATTCCATTTACGCGCAGAAAAACCAGCCATTATCACGGCTTTATGCGCTTCAAGCAGCCCCCCGAAGCCATCACTGATGCACATATCATTACTATGATCGACGCATGGCCACCTACACTTTTACAAATGATGAAGCTTCCGGCACCAGCCAGTACTGTAAGTTGGAACTTGGAATTTATCCATCCTCACAAGCCGGTAAGCCCGACAGACTGGTTTGCTTATAAAGCTCACACAAGACAAGCTGCAGATGGTTATGGCCATACTGAAGCGACGATTTGGGATAAGGATAATGAAGTGATTGCCATCAGTAGGCAAACCGTAGCGATTTTCGACTGATCGCTACGGCATTTCGAAAAGCACGTTAAAAACGTTACGTTAATACAGCATAAACGCGTTAGGGTTAAACAGGGAAATTACCGAAATACACTGCAGGTTGGTTATATCTAGCGCGTCTTCTAAATCTTCGCGATTAAGCGACAATGCCTCATGCAATTCTGGCTTTAAGTTGTGATAACTCGGGTAGATCTCAGGGTTAACGTTATCGAGTGCCAACACATATGAGAGTTGTAGAATCTTCTCATCTGTTGAAGCAGACTCCTCTTCTTCTTTGTGGATACTGGCAATTGGCGTATAAATAGAGCTTGGAATACCCCACTTTTCAATTAATCTTGCCGATAATTCCGCGTACGTGAACCCTAGCACTCCAAATTGAAGTTCAGCAGGACTTACTCTGGTGTTGAATGCCTGACAACGGGTTGCCGACTCAGGCAAAACCGAAACGGTTACCAGCTCGCCTATGTTGTGAAGCAGCCCCGAAACAAAGAGTCGCTCAGGCTCACGAATATTGCGCATATCGGCAAAGTATTTTGCCAAGAGACCGCACGATACACTTTGCTCCCAAAACTTGTCGAGATCGATACGTTGACCGTCTACATCACTGAATGCTTGGCTTACGCCATAAGCCAGTGCCAAGTCGTAAGTGGAGCGAGTCCCCACTACCTGGATGGCTCTTGTGACGGTGTCTATTTTATTAGGAAAACGATAGAGCGCTGAGTTTGCTACTCTTAGCAATTGCGTTGCCAATGACGGATCGAAAGCAATAATATCGCCGATGTCGTCAATGCTTGAAGCTTCATCATCCATACAAGCTTTAAGTCGAGTTACCGAATCAGGTAAAACAAAGAGGTTTTCCGCTTTCGAAACTAATTCATCTAAATTCATTCGTGCACTCTCTTTCATGCCGCCTTTGTCAATATAGCGTTGAAGGCACCTCCATTCGCCTTGTGTCCATTAAGGTATAGGCACAAAAATGTAGTTGGTCAATAAGTATCAACTAGTAAAAAAGTATGATTTCTTTACTAATCATTAAGTTAACCTGAATCCTTCATAAGCCGTGATACCGCGGGGCTCATTTTCAATTTGAAAATCTTGCTTTACGCTGAACATCAACAATTCACGCAACGCCGCTGATACGCACTGCCCTCGTGTATTCAGCGCATCTCTGGAAGGCCTGTATTATAGCTTTTTGCCCCTTTTTACATACAAATAATTCTAATACACAGAAAAACTTAGGGTAATTACCTATAAGAATTAGATTTTCTAAGGAACACTTGCTTTTGTAATGACCAATTCAAATTTATGGTAGTATTTGCATACTATTCACTATGCCCTTGATGGCATAATTCTTAAAGCAAAAGTTGTAATCCATCCATGTTAAATGTCGCTGTTATCGGTTATGTGTGGCCTGAGCCAAATTCTTCGGCCGCGGGCCAAAATATGTTAGCTATTATTAAGCGTTGCTTATCTGCCGATTTCAATGTGACATTTCTGACCGCTGCCACCGATAGCGACCATAAAGAAGACCTTACAGCATTAGGCGTTGATGTGCATTCTGTGGCATTGAATTGTAGTTCTTTTAATAGCCAAATAGCGCATATAAAGCCTGACGTTGTTATATTCGACCGCTACATGACAGAAGAGCAATTTTCTTGGCGAGTAAAAGAAGCGTGCCCAGATGCACTTCGAGTTTTAAACACTGAAGATTTGCACAGCCTGCGTCAGGCTAGGCACGAAGCGGTAAAACAGGACAATGATGCTCGCCTTGCTCAGTTAAATAGCGAATTGGCGCAAAGAGAAGTTGCAGCAATACTAAGAAGCGACCTTACATTAGTAATTTCAAAACGAGAAATGGCGCTTTTGACGGAACATTACGGTGTACCTAGAGCGCAGCTCCAATACCACCCTCTTGTGGTAGGAAAAACGCCCCTCGTCACGCTTTCTTTTGAGGAAAGAGCGCACTTTGTTCATATTGGGAACTTTCGCCATGCGCCTAATTGGGACGCGGTCCTGCAACTTAAGCAAAGCATATGGCCTGAGATAAGAAAAGCGCTACCTAAAGCAGAATTGCACATATACGGCGCTTACCCGCCTAAAAAGGCCACCCAACTGCACAACGAAAAACAAGGCTTTTTGGTAAAAGGTTGGGCCGAAAATGTGGAGTCTATAATGTTGAGTGCAAAGGCGCTGATCGCTCCTTTACGATTTGGCGCAGGCATTAAAGGCAAACTAATTGATGCGATGCGCTGCGCTACTCCTAGTATCACCACGTGGATAGGCGCAGAAGGTATCACCTCAACCGGTTCAATCACTGCTAATAGCAATATACAGGAAATCGATGATCCAAAGCAGCTAGCGCAATGGCCTGGTGCGCTTTGTAGCGCGAATACAACTGACGCAGCGGTTATTCAAGACTACGTCAGACAAGCTGTGGCACTTCACAATGATAAGTCTACGTGGGATAGCGCTAGTAGCTTAACGGCATCAATACTTAGCTCATTTGAAAGCGAACAGCCCGATGTGCCGTTAATTGAAAGAATCATTGGTTTAAAACAGTCGCTTAACACGCATAGAAACGGTTTATTTATGCAAAGCTTGTTGTGGCATCAAACACTGACAGCGAGCAAGTACATGAGCCAGTGGATTGAAGCAAAAAACAAATAACGGCAGTCACTAGTTTAACGGCTAGATGCCCTTTAATTTAGCTATTACAGATTTAATCCCGTTTCCACGGGACTGACTTAAGTAGCGTTCCAGCTGACAGCGAGACAAATATCTCTCAAAGTCGAATTCACTGCGCTGCTGCGGGGTTAACTCGTTTGCTTTTTCTAACAATACTGCAAGCACGCCGCGAATCACTTTGCTAGGCGAGTAAGCCATCAAACTGCCTTGTTCGTCAAAAGTGGCGAGCCATACCGGGCTTTCACACCCTTCTACTTCTGTTTCAGCCGAACGTTTTTCCGCTGGAAGCGGGACAAGCGATTTACCCGCAAGCATCAGTGTACGAGTAAAATCGTCCCATCCTTTCGCGTTAGCCAAAGATGAAGCCAGAGGAAGCAAAGTTTCGAGAGAACTCATGATCTCTATACCTTGCTTAATTTCCGCTAAGCTCTGAGGCTAAGTCATCTGCAGTCATAACTAGGTTTTCAACATCACTCGTGGTGGGGAACATTACTAGCTCAACGCCATTCTTATCAAGGCCTGGCAACCAAGTTTGCATAAATTCATCGAGTGTAATATTCACGCATTGGCCTTCAATTTCGTTTATATCTACAAACTTTTGAGCTAAATCGTGATGCGGGAATACTGGTAGCTGAACGCTTTCACCACCTTCAAACATCACAAAACCTTCACTACCTTGCACCATCCAAATTTCATTTGCTTTTGCAATATAGCTCACTACAAGCTCTTGTCGGTCTTCTGCACTTAGCTTCATCGCTTGCTCGATAACCGCATCACTTAATTTGTCTGCAACTGTTTCTGGAAACACGTTATTTCACCTATCTCAAATTTTGCGGCAAGTATACCTGCCCCAGTAATAGGCGCAATGCAATAAGCGTTAAAAAAGCCCCCTCGGCTAACCCACTTACAAAGACACCCATCCATAGCTCTTCTTCATCATCAAAAACAATATAAAGAAGACACCCAGGTTTACCCCTGAAATTACGGGAATCATCCCCCGATTGTAACTCGATCAGCCATTACATTATTAACATTGACATTTTTCGCCCGTTACGAAGACACCCATGATAAAGTTAGAGCAAATCATCCAACGCTGTGAAAGCTTAAACGCAAAGACCTTTACCTCATGCGCAATCTATTTACTGCTCTTAAGCAAGACACCCATGCCAACCACGCTATTTTGGAAAATACCTTTCCCTTCTCGATGTACCACAAAGATAGTGAGTTTAGCCATGAGGCCTATCTTGCCATCCTTAACATCATGAGGGTGTTTCACCAAACAACAGCAGCAACCGTAAAACAGGCTGCACTCCAGACCCCTTCCCTTAGCCGCATCGCCTCAATGCTCGATAGCGAAGTTGTTCTACTAGCGCTTAACAATGACACCCACGCGTTGTCGTCCGCAACACTTTCTGCTCAACAACGTTACGATGACACCCATGCCAAGCTCGAACCTACTACAAGAATAAAAAACAAAGATGAGCCTGTCTTAAACGCCCAGGCTATCGCACAGTTAACTCCTTGCTCTAATTCAACCACCAGCCATGCCATCGCAGCCATCTATGTATGGTTGGGCTCATCAATGGGCGCCAACATTATTGTTAGGCGGTTAGAAGCCATGACGTTAGATATTCCTACCGAGTATTATCAAGCGATGGCAGGGTGTGCTAAAGCATGGGTGTCTTTCAAACAAGACGTAGAAACACTCTTACCCGAGCTCGGCCTAGATAATGAAAGCTTTGTTAAGAACGCGGTGCAAGACGCAAATGCTTGGTTTGAGTTTTTGATTTCACTCGGCAAGCGCACGGCACCAAATGACACTCCCTACCATGAGGCAAACGTGTGATTAAGGGATGACTAAATTTATGCTAATGACGAGCCTTTATACACAGCGATTTCACCATTAGCTATAAATAAACTTAATCTAGCCAATCGACTGAATGCATTAATATAGTGGCAAAACGTCGTTAAGCGGCCGTGCAGTTTCTGGTAAACTCTAGCCAAATTCGAAGCAACCACTAAAAAGCATGAAAGTAATCTCATTTAATATAAACGGTATTCGCGCTCGTCTACATCAACTTCAGGCGGTTATCGACGCACACCAACCCGATATTATTGGCTTACAGGAAATTAAAGTTCACAACGAACAGTTTCCGGTAGAAGCCGTTGAGGCCATGGGCTATCACGTTTATTTCCACGGACAAAAAAGCCATTACGGCGTTGCTTTTTTGGCGAAGAAAGAGCCGCTTTCTGTGTCGATGGGTTTCCCAACAGATGACGAAGACGCCCAACGTCGCATGATTATTTTAAAAACCACCGATGATGCTGGCGAGCCCGTTACCGTTCTAAATGGTTACTTCCCTCAGGGCGAAAACGAAAAACATGAAACCAAGTACCCAGCTAAGCGTAAGTTCTACAAAGACTTAATGACTTATTTAGATGATAACCACACACCAGATGACAACGTAATTGTTATGGGCGATGTCAACATCTCTCATACAGACTTGGACATTGGCATTGGTGAAGACAACCGCAAACGTTGGCTGAAAACTGGAAAATGCAGCTTCTTGCCGGAAGAGCGTGAGTGGTTGAACACAGTGATCGATTGGGGCTTTGAAGATAGTTTTCGAACACTCAACCCAGAGACAAACGACAGGTTCTCATGGTTCGATTACCGCTCAAAAGGATTCAACGATAATCGTGGCCTTCGCATAGATTTGATTTTGGCAACAAAACCGCTTCATGCAAAACTACATGACGCCGGTATTGATTATGAGCTGAGAGGCATCGAAAAGCCGTCTGATCACGCGCCTATTTGGGCTGAGTATAAAGGGTAAACAGTACTAAATACTGCTCCCCGCCATTAACTAAGGAGTAAAAGTGAGTTCACTACAACTGTTAGCATTACTGATTTACGGTGTATTTTTACTCGGTGCGGTCAGGCATGTGGACTTTACTCATTTTGCGAGTAACAAGCAGCAGCAACACCTTATTTTTGGTACTGCTGCTTCGCTTTTCGTTCTCTGGTTGTTTAAAGCAGGCATCTTCGAGGGCCTAGATGTTCATTTTTTAGGCCTTTCAGTTTTGACATTAATGCTCGGCTTTAGAAACGCTATTATTGCATCGTTTATCGCGCTACTAGGCGCAAACGCAGTCGGCTACGGAAGTTGGGAAAACTTTGGCGTTAACGGGCTACTCGGCACCGTTGTACCTATTGGCATAACCTATCTATTTTATATGCTTTCTTTTCACCGTATCCCTCGACAACTTTTTGTGTACATTTTTGTTTGTGCCTTTTTCCCTGCCGCTCTTTCTATTGCATTAAAGACGCTAACGCTCGGCGCATTTTATTACATTGAAGGTACATATACTTGGGACATCATTTTTGACAACTACGTTTTGCTTATACCACTTTTGGTCTTTCCTGAAGCTCTGTTAAACGGTATGGCGATAACGCTTTTAGTGATCTACCAGCCAACGTGGGTTTATACCTTTCACGACAAGTTTTACCTCGATAATTAAGTTCTCTTCAACACAGTTACTGTAACTCGTGTAACTCTTCAACTAATGTTTAATAAGCTTTTCCTAATTTCAATCTATTATTAAAGAGTATGGTTGAGTGGTAAAGGCCGAATGTATATACAAACATTTTCGTTGGAGTGTAACGACGCACCTAGTATGGCGTCCGAAATAGATAGGTTATTTAGTGAAAATACACCTTCACTCGTTATTGGCTACGGCAATGCAGACTTACCTTTTAACGAGCTTCAACATGGCCTTAGCGCGTTTACCGCGCCTTATTTCATTTCCAGCTCTTGTTTAGGAGCGCTACTTTGCGACGGCAGTACCGTTGACGCGGGTTGCCAGTTAGCGCTTTTTTGTGTGAATGACGATGGTGGAGCCTACGGCGTTGGAAGTGCAGACGCCTCCTGCTACAGCGCCTTTGAAGCTGGCGCCATCGCATTACAAAATGCGCTAAACAATGCGGGAAGACCTAAGATACTGGATTAGGACTTTATATCTCGTTCTCCATCGTTGAAGCGATGGGGGGAACCATTAGCGTAGAAAGTGAAGTAAACGTAGGCACCACATTTACCCTATCTTTTCCAACGAAGTTGGAAGATAAAAAAACCGCACAAGCGTGCGGTTTTGATACGTTTAACAGCAACTCTTAGTCGCTTATATCAAGCATTTACTCACTACTTTTTGAACAAAATGTCCATAACGTCAGCCAGCTCGCCTTTGCCTTCACGAATTTCTTCTTCCGACAAACCCGCAATTTCATGAGGGAAAACTAGCCATTCATCACTTTCGTTAACGTAATAATCTGGCACGATGTCTGTTGTGTTGTTTTGCGGCTTGTACCACGGACATGCAATGCGAATATCTTTAGGCATGTTCAAACGCATTAGTTTATTAATTTGCTTAATAAGTGCATCTACGCTGCGGCCTGAATCGAAAACATCATCAACAATCAACAACTTGTCATCAGCATTCGCGTTTTCTACCAAGTAGTGTAATCCGTGCACACGGATCTCTTTCGATTGTTTGTTTATTCCGTAGTAAGACGATGTACGTACTGCGATATGGTCGGTTGACGTATTCTTAAATTCAAAGAATTCTTGAACCGCGATACCAATGGGAGCACCACCACGCCAGATACCAATAATAAAGTCAGGGCGAAAGCCGTCTTCATACACCTTTGCCGCTAGGCGAAAGGAATCCTGTAGAAGCGATTGCGAGGTGATAAAATTCTTGTTCATGACGTCTCACTGGGCAAAATTTAAAAGACCGCGAGTATAGTGAATTTTGCACTAACTTGCACGGTAAATTCAGCGATTTATTCGTTTTGGAGCGCTTGCGACGGTGCAATTTTCATCGCTTTGCGCGCTGGATAAACGCTGGCTAAAACACACAGTAGCAAAGACAGCAAAGCAATGCCTGCAATTTGTACAACGTCCATTTCAATTGGCAGCCCTCTACCGTCTGCCGCTAAGGCTAACGGCGACCCGATAAGATCCAAAATGTTATTTAATTGGAGTGTAATTACCACGCCTAATACTAGACCAATACCAGCGCCTTTAATGCCGTTAAACAAACCGTTTAACACAAAAATCCACATTACTGAACTGGGTAACATACCTTGAGTTTGGAGTACTGCGATATCGCCTTGTTTTTCCGTTACCACCATTACCAGTGCCGAAACGATATTAAATGCCGCTACCGCGATAATAAGCAGCAACATGAGCGTCATCATGTTCTTCTCCATCTTGACGGCATCAAATAGCGGCCCCTGACGCTCACGCCAAGTCTTCATATTATTTACAGAGACACCCACCCTATCGGTGAGCGCGCTAACAACTGCTTGATAATTAAAAGCGTCATTTAAAAAGAGTCGAAGCGATTGTTCGCTACCTTTAGGATCTCGCATTAAGCGGTTCACATCCTTAAGGTTCATATATATCACTTTGTCATCCATCTGCGAGCCCATATCGAAGACACCCACCACGGTTACAAGCCGTTGACTTGGCATTCTTCCAAAAGGTGTATACACACTTGCGCCTGCCACCATAACCCGCAATCTGTCTCCAACTCGCGCTTCAAGTTTAATGGCAAGTGAGCGCCCAATAATGGCAGCAAAACTCCCCTCAGTTAAATCGCTAAATCGCCCCTGTTCCATGTGGTTTGCTACCAAAGTATGCTCAATCATTACTTCAGGCAGAACACCGTGAACCTGAACACCACGCAAGTCCGAGCGAGACTGCACTACTGCTTCAGCTTCCCTGTAAGCCATAGTGGCAACAACGCCTTCGATGGGTGTCTTGCTAATTTCTTTCAAAGTAACTGTCTGCGTTTTTTCTGCAGTTTGCGTGGGTGTCTCTGAAACTTCATTTTCGTTGGATGTCCTGCTAAGACTCTCGCTTATGATGGGTGTCTTTGTAATTTCAATATGAGGGACAATGCCTAATATGCGCTGTTTTAGTTGACCTTCTAGGCCGTTCATAACAGACACAACGATAATGAGCGCCATCAATCCCAGTGCAATACCGGCCACTGAAAATCGATTAATAAATGAAACAAAACTGGTTTGGCTTGCTTTGTTAGACTTGGCATAACGATAAGCAATGAATGCAGAAAGAGGATAAAACATAGCGCCTTGCTTTTCAGTAATACGGTAATCTGCCTTATGTTTAGCTATGCTTAATGAATGAGAAATTCAGATAAGTAGCCCAAAGACGAGATGACGGGTTAACCCCAAAATAGTAAAGTGGGTATACTACGTGTGATCGGTATACTACTTATAAGTTACTAACTGCACAAGAATTAGTGGCAGAGGAATGATGTGAGCGAACTTAGCCTAGAACAAAAAAAAGCCCAATTCGATGAATATTTTTCAATCGCACATCGCATAAACGCCAATATGCGCCCGTTAGGTGAAGACGAAGTAGTGCCTGATGAAGAAAACTTAGAGGAGTCGATGCCGTATGCATTTCGCATTGCCAGCGAAATGGCCGCTATTGAAGCGCAAGCAATTCGTCCGCTTCGCAACTTAAGTGACCACGCTGAGTCGCTGGCTGACTACTTAAACCATCAGTCTCGAAAAATTGACTTGATGATGTCGTTCGTTTTGCACCAGCAAGACGAGCCAGAGTTTCGCTTCAAAACCGTAAAGCTCGGTGGTGGCGGTGTGGTCATCGAGTCAAAAGAAGCATTGGATGTGGGCGCCAAAGCGGAACTTAAACTTTTCTTGGATGCCGAAGCAGCAGCAATATTTTGTTTTGGCGAAGTAATTACTTGCGAGCAAGTAGAAGACCGTTACCATATCGCCTTTATTTTTAACACCATTCGAGAGCAAGATCAGGAGCTTTTAGTTCGCGCTAGCTTGCATATTCAAACGCAACAGCTAAGAAAGCGGGCAAAAGAAAAAAAGCGGGATCTGAATAGACCCTAACATCAGTATATAAGCCGTAAAACTCATCTTGCACTAAAAAAACAGGACGTCATGACAGCCACTTTATTATCGCTTCCATTACCTGGGCCTAAAAAAGAAGCCTCATCACAAGATCACAAACACTGGGGCCAACTTCAAGGCAGCAGTGCCGCACTATGTATCAGCCAAGCACTCAGCCAATACAAAGGCCCTATTGTACTGATTACCGCCGATACACCCTCGGCAATGAAGCTCGAAAAAGAAATAGCCTTCTTCTTAAGCGATAATATAAAGCATACACCTATTACTTTGTTCCCAGATTGGGAAACACTGCCCTACGATTCGTTTTCGCCCCATCAAGACATTGTTTCTCAGCGATTAGAAACCCTATTCCGCTTTACACAGCAAGGCGAAGGCATATTCATAGTGCCTGTTAACACGTTAATGCAGCGTTTAGCCCCTACCGATTATTTAGCAAAGTATTTGCTTATGCTAAATAAGGGCGACACCTTAGATAGAGATCAGTTCAGACGCAATCTCGAGCAAGCCGGCTACCTGCATGTTAGTCAGGTAATGAGCCACAGCGAATTCTCGGTGCGCGGCAGCATCATCGACCTTTTTCCGATGGGAAGCGACCAGCCATTTCGAATAGACTTGTTTGATGACGAAATCGACTCCATTCGCTATTTCGATACTGAAACCCAACGCTCTGGCGAGGCTGTTAACGAAATTCGCTTGCTACCAGCACGAGAATTTCCTACAGACAAAGAGGCAATCACGCTTTTCCGCCAGCAGTTTTTAGAAAAGTTCGACGCAAACAATGCATCTGAAAGCGTATTTTCTCAGGTAAGCAAGGGCACCATGCCGAGCGGTGTGGAATATTATCTTCCCCTCTTCTTTGAAAAAACCGCTACGCTTTTTGACTATCTCCACCCTAAAAGCCTGCTATTACTTCACGGTGATGTGCAAGACGCCAGCGAATTTTTCTGGGCCGACGTACAAGAACGTTACGAGCAGTATCGTTATAACTTAGCCCGTCCACTGCTTGCACCAGACGAGCTGTTTTTACCTATAAATGAGCTATTTGGTGCCATAAAACAGTGGCCACGTGCATCCCTTTCCAGCAAGGTACTTGAAGAAAAATCAAGTACTAGCAACCTTCAGTGCGAAAAGCTTGATGATATTGCGATTAACTCGCAGAAAAAAGTACCTGCTGAAAGACTCATTAAAACGGTAAATCAAGCCACTGACAACGGGGCTAAAGTACTGTTTTGTGCTGAAACCCAAGGTCGCCGAGAGGGTTTGCTAACCGTACTTGCCAAAGCGGGCATCAAGCCAAAGATTGTTGATAGCTTTAGCGATTTTATCGCAAGCCACGACGCCATTGGCATTACCGTGGGTATGGTTGATAACAGTTTCCGCTGGCAAACTCAGGAAGGCGAGCTGTTATTCATTACCGAAACCGAACTATTAGGGCAAAAGGTAAGCCAGCGCCGCCTTCGCGATAAACGCACCGCCACCGACGAAAGCGCCATTATCCGCAACCTGGCGGAACTTTCTATTGGTCAGCCTGTGGTACATCTCGACCACGGTGTTGGCCGTTATTTAGGCCTTCAAACATTGGACGCGGGCGGCGTAGCAACCGAATATTTGTGCATTGAGTATGCCAAGCAATCTAAGCTTTACGTGCCTGTGGCATCGCTTCACTTAATTTCACGCTACACTGGTGGTGATGCCGACAGTGCGCCAGTTAGCGCCCTTGGCTCTGACGCATGGACAAAAGCCAAGCAAAAAGCCGCCGAAAAAGTACGTGACGTAGCCGCTGAACTATTAGATGTGTATGCCCGCCGCGCAGCTAAGCCAGGTTTTGCGTATAAAATTAACTGGGACGACTACCAAGCGTTCTCAGACAGTTTTCCCTTTGAAGAAACGCCTGACCAAGCCCAAGCCATTGCTGCGGTTATGCACGACATGGGCAGTCCATCGGCTATGGATCGCCTCGTTTGCGGTGACGTAGGTTTCGGTAAAACCGAAGTTGCCATGCGCGCGGCATTCCTTGCAGCTAATGCTGGTAAACAGGTGGCTATTTTGGTGCCCACTACCCTATTGGCTCAGCAACATTACGAGAACTTCAAAGACCGCTTTGCTGCGTGGCCATTTGAAATTGAAGTAATGAGCCGCTTTGTGAGTGGTAAAGCGCAAAAATCTGTGGTTGAGCGTATCGGCGAAGGGAAAGTAGATATTGTAGTAGGCACACACAAACTATTGTCTAGCGATATTAAATACAAAGATTTGGGCCTTGTGATCATCGACGAAGAACATCGCTTTGGCGTGCGTCAAAAAGAGAAACTTAAGTCATTACGTGCCGATGTTGATATCCTTACCCTTACGGCAACGCCTATTCCTCGTACGCTTAACATGGCGTTATCAGGCATGCGCGACTTATCGATTATTGCCACAGCCCCGGCTCGTCGTTTATCAATTAAGACTTTTGTGCAGCAGCGTAATAAAGCCGTTATTCGCGAAGCCATTATGCGTGAGATACTGCGCGGCGGTCAGGTTTACTTCCTTCACAACGAAGTGGATAGCATTGCGCGAACGGCCGAAGAAATCGCTGAAATCGTTCCCGAAGCCCGTATTGCAGTGGGTCACGGCCAAATGCGCGAGCGTGAACTTGAAGGCGTAATGAGCGACTTCTACCACCAGCGCTACAACGTACTTGTGTGTACTACCATCATTGAAACAGGTATCGACGTACCAAGTGCGAATACCATTATTATGGATAGAGCCGACCATTTAGGTTTAGCGCAGCTGCACCAGCTTCGTGGTCGTGTGGGTCGTTCGCATCATCAAGCGTACGCCTACTTATTAACGCCGCATCCAAAGCGCATGACCAAAGATGCAGTAAAACGTTTAGAAGCAATATCGCAGCTTGAGGATTTAGGTGCAGGTTTTGCGCTTGCTACCCACGATTTAGAAATTCGTGGTGCCGGTGAGCTGTTAGGCGACGATCAATCGGGGCAAATAGCGAGTATTGGTTTCAGTTTGTATATGGATATGCTCGATAAAGCCGTTAACGCGCTTAAAGAAGGTAGAGAGCCGTCATTAGACGATGCAACATCAGGCCACACCGAGGTTGAATTACGTATTCCAGCCCTATTGCCTGAAGACTACATTGCCGACGTTAACACTCGCCTATCACTATACAAACGCTTGGCAAGCTGCACAACGCAAGACGACATTGACGAATTCCAGGTAGAATGTATCGACCGTTTTGGTCTGTTACCAGAGCCTGCTAAAAACTTGATAGAAGTGGCTGAAATTAAACTAAAAGCCCAGGCGTTAGGCATTCTAAAAGTAGACTTGTCGGCCCAAGGCGGTACCATAGAGTTTAAAGAAACCACTAAGGTTAACCCAGGCTATATTATTAGTTTGGTGCAAACCAAACCAAACACCTTTAAGTTTGAAGGAAGCCAAAAACTGCGTTTGGTGAAAAAGACCGAAACAGCTAAAGAGCGCATCGCGTTTATTAGCGATATTATTGCCGATTTTGCAAAGGAGTCGCGGTAACATGAAGTTATCTCGCTGGTGCCCGTTAGTTGCATCAATAAGCGCCGTTTTCTTAACGACAATTTCAACTACAGCCAACGCCAATGACAACTGGTGGTTCGATGTGGAAGTTATTGCGTTTAAGCGCAACGTGGCACTAACTGAGTTAGAAGAGCAGTTTTCTTTGGCTGACAACTTGTCAGCCCCTCGCGCTCAGGCAGACATCATTAGCGATATCATTTCGCCTGATATAAGCTATCTAAAACAAGGATTAGCCGTTTGCGGCGCTGAAACATCGGTTAAGTGGCCTAGCAACGGACTATTGAGCGTGCCCGCAAAAGATGTAGATTTCTTGTCGCTGTCTAAAGATAACAGTTCGCAGTACGGTGACATGTCTCCTAACTCTTACTCTGAAGAAGCGGGCTATGGATATAATGAAACATCTGATTTAACAGCCAATGAGCCACCTCCTACACCAGACGTGGCGAGTCAGGCACAAAGCGAAACCATTGATGGCGATGAGTTTGGCGCTACTTATTCTTCAACAGACTCAGACTATAGCGAGAGCCTTAGCTACTCGAATGAGGGGGTCATCACTGACGACGCTACACCCGCTCCTGATGCTGCAACCATCGCCAGCTATTGGACGTCATTCTTCGGCGTAAAAGATTCCTCACCTGTCACGGTGCCTGTATTTAAATACTGTGAAGAAACGAAGCCATGGCTTAGCGCTGAGGTAACCAATGCACTTAACGTTGCTGTTCCAAGCGACAACGAACTAATCTCAGGCGTTTCGACAAGCGAGAGCAAGTCTAGAAGCAGCGCGCTTCAACCTGTAATCGTATGGAAGGTGAATCAGCCGGATAATAGGCTACCCGCTCCAGCAAGTTTACCTATTATCATTGAAGGACACGACTGGCCGCTTGCTTCAAAAGCGCATCTGCTTACCAGTAATCAGCAAGCACTGTCTTCAATTTCTCGCCAAATACGTTCTAATCGCGAGCTAGAACGTTTGTTTCATGCAACCTGGCGTCAGCCAGTTATGTTTGGTAAGAACAAAGCTTTCAACGTGCGTCTTTATGGTGGGCAAAACTACGCGCAGCAGTTTGACTTGAACGGTGATATGCGAGCTCCAAAACACGTTGATAATGTAAACAGTGAAACTGACGATTCCGCTCCAGAGTTTGGTTACGGCTCCACCGCCGCTCTTACTGATAATGATGCTTATAAAAACACATCGAGCACAGATGAAAACAGCCTAAGTGGTGTAAGTACTGCTTTTGAAGCTGATAAAACTGCAGCGCATGGCACTGATCAATTTCTTGCTGTTTCAGATATTTTTGCCGATTTGGACCGCCGTTTGTCAAACCCACAGGCTATAGAGTATGGCGCATTTAAAGCGCTTGATACGCCGATGATTGTAGAGCAAGGTGAAGATGACACTACCGACGCTTCGTTAAGAACCCCCATTTGGGAAATTGACGGCACTATCAAAGTATTTCTTAAGTATATTAACCGCGTACCTTACCTTCATGTAGATGGCGAGATGTTTTATCGCCAGCCGGTGCCAATGAGCTACTTCAGCAGTGAAGATGACAGCTCTGGTAATGCTGCTAAGCCCCGTCAGGCGACATCAACAGCGTACAAACTGGTTTCAGTTCCGTTAGCTGAGCAAAGACGTGTAATCAGTACGCAACTGCATTATTTCGACCACCCGCTGTTTGGTTTTGTAGTACAAATTCGTCGCTATAATCGCCCTGACGTTAGCGAGTAATTTGAGTAAACACTTAGTGTAAGTGCTTTGGTTTTAAAGGCAAAAAAACAATGTTTGCGATTGATAGAGAGATATAGGTTTTAATGAAGATTTACACTCGCACTGGTGATAAGGGCAGCACGCAAATTTACGCTGACAAAGCCGTTCGTGTAGATAAGGATGATTTAGTAGTACAAAGCTACGGCGATATGGACGAACTTAATAGCCACATCGGGCTACTAGCAGCGCATGTTACTGACAAACATAAGCCAATGCTCCAGGACATTCAGCGCAACCTGTTTCAAGCTGGCTTTGCTATTTCAGCAAGCTCAACGCTGACGCAAACTGATATTGAGAACCTAGAAAGCCTTATAGACAATATTACCCGTCAAATGCCGCCTAATACATCGTTTGTGCTGCCTGGCGGATGTAAGGCTGCTGCCCAGGCTCATGTTTGTCGTGCTGTATGCCGCCGAGCTGAACGTGCTGTCATTAGCCTATCTAAACATTATGATGTGCCGGAAGTGGTACATGCTTATTTAAATCGCTTAAGCGATTTTCTCTTCACTTTTGCGCGATTTATGAATGTAGAAGCTGACGTAGACGAAGTACCAGTATAAGCAAACGGCATTAAAAAACAGAAAATGAAAAACGGTAGTTATAGAAACTACCGTTCGCTTAAACGCTTCACCAGCTCAACCGCACTGTCGTATTTATCATTAAGCCCCGCAGGCATGACACGGTCATAAAGCGCCATAACGCGCTCTCGCTTTTGTAAATCGTTGTGAGACGGGTTAGCAAAGCGCTTTTCTAATCCATCAAGGATAGCCTCAGCCCCTTTCGGATTGTTGCAGGCAAGTACCATATCGCAACCTGCTTCCAGCGCTGCCTCAGCACGCTCAACGTAACTTCCCGCAACACTTGCGCCGTGCATAGACAAGTCATCAGAAAATACTGCGCCGCCAAAGCCTAGATCCTGTTTAAGGATATCCTGTAGCCATTTAGTTGAGAAACCCGCAGGCTTATCGCACACCTGATTATAAATAACATGGGCAGGCATAACGCCATCAAGCAACGCACGCTCAATTAAGCGTTCAAAGACCACCATATCGGTACTGCGTATCTCATCAAATTCGCGTTCATCGATGGGTAACGCTACATGAGAATCTGGCGCTACACTGCCATGCCCAGGAAAGTGCTTTCCAATAGCTGGCATATTTACGGCTTTTAGACCTTGGATTAGATGAGCGGCAAGGCGAATAACGTCATCTGCACTGTCTGAAAATGCCCTGTCACCAATAACTTGCGATACACCATTTATATCAAGCACCGGTGCAAAGCTAAAATCGATATCTAAGGTTTTAAGTTCATAAGCCAATACTAATCCACACGCTTTTGCGTATGCAGCACTTTCATCTTGATGCTCTGACTGCCTTAAAATATCGCCCATTGCAGGTATGGCAGTAAAGCCTTCACGAAAACGCTGAACGCGGCCGCCTTCATGATCAACGGCAATCAACACCGGTTGCTTCGCAAAGCGTCTTATATCTTGAACCAGCGCCGAGAGCTGACGCTTGTCGTGATAGTTACGGCTAAATAAGATTACGCCTCCCACCACCGGGTGTGCTAATTTTTCCTTTTCTTCAGGCAAAAGTTCTTCAGCCTGACAGTCCAACATTAGTGGTCCCACAGCACCGCCTTAGTATGTGTCATAAAACATCACTTCAAATTTGCAATTTCTGTAGTTAGGATAGAGAAAAATAGGGAGTTTTACACGTGATAAATTGGTTCAAGTGGTTGGTTTTAAGTGTTTTGGCACTGCTTTTTTTAACGGTACTGGGATTGTACATCTCGCTTCGTATGAGTTTGCCCGCACTTGACGGAAATAGCGCCACCTATCACGTAAACGCACCTACTGAGCTAAGCCGTGACGAACTAGGCCAAGCTATTATTAAAGCCAACGATATTTTCGACGCAGCCTATGCACTGGGTTTTGCGCATGCTCAAGATCGCTTTTTTCAAATGGATTTACAGCGCCGCGCCGCATCGGGCAGTTTGTCACAATGGGTGGGCGACATTGCCCTAGATATCGATAAAAAAGCCCGCTTTCATCAATTTGAGAAACGAGCAAAAGCCGTATTCGATAACCTTCCGTCAAAACAACAAGAACTACTCGTACGTTACGCCCATGGCGTAAATGACGCATTGTCTGAGTATACGTTGCCACCTTTTGAATACCTAGCTGCAGGCGTTGATATAAAACAATGGCGCCCCACCGACAGTATTCTTGTGATTTACAGTATGTATTTGGATTTACAAAGTAGCCAAGTAGAACTTGATTTAGCAAGAGAGGCACTGCTTTCAACATTTGGGAATGATGTATACAGCTTCATTACTCAGCCGAGTAATTATCAGGCAGCGCTAGATGCCAGCGAGATACCATTGCTTGAAGCACCTATTCCAGAGTACCCTGCATCGCTACGCCCAATTACTCACTCACCAGAAGATAGTAATGACGAGAGTCTTAAACACGAGCCTGAAGACGCGACTACCCAGTACTCAAACGATAACGACAATACTGCTATCGCCCGTGCACAATATAACGGTACTGAGCTTCCTGATATTGGTAGCAATAACTGGGCGGTGACCGGAAGTCACACCACGACAAGCGCAGGCCTTTTAGCAAACGACATGCATTTAGGATTGCGGGTTCCCATCATCTGGTATCGCGCCCAGCTAAACTATCAAGAATCGGGCAGCGATGTGCAAGTAACCGGGGTTTCCCTGCCGGGCATTCCTGGCATTGTTGTAGGCACCAACGGCCATATCGCTTGGGGTTTTACCAATGCAAATTTAGATAATGTAGATTGGATTGAGTTAGACGAAACAACGCCCACAAGCACGGTAACAGAGCGTATTCCTTTACCTGATGGTGAACATACATTTGAGTTTGAAATAAGCTCGTATGGGCCAGTGAAAGAACTCAATGGCAAGCGCTATGCACTTAATTGGGTAGCGCATCATCCGTTTGCTGCTAACTTGGGAATAATAAACTTCGGCAATGCAAAAAATGTCCAAGCAGCGATAAAGATAGGCCAACGCATTGCTATTCCCACGCAAAACCTCGTGATTGTTGATGAAAGCGGGAATGCGGCTTGGCTTCCTGGCGGCGCAGTTATGGAAAGGCAGCAGGCTTCATTCACTGCTATAAAAGAACAAGAAGCAGTAAACACACTACCAAAGCGCGCATCAAAGCTTCCCATGGTTTTAAACCCCGATATGGGAAGAATATGGACTGCAAATGCCAGAGTAATTTCAGCTGATGACTTCAAAGTCTGGGGCGACGGTGGTTACGCGCTAGGTGCTCGCGGACAACAAATAAGAGACCGTTTATTTGAAAAAGACACCTTTACTGAGACTGACTTTTACGCCATTCAGTTAGATAATCACGCCCGCTTTCTTATTCCTTGGCAGCACCTTTTGTATGGGCTGCTTAATATGCGAGACATTGAATTTAAGCCTGACCTTGCTTACTTAAACACATGGGGCGAATGCGCGTGTGAACATTCGGTTGGCTATACGTTAGTTAAGCACTTTAGGCAGGAGGTGGTACAAACCCTGTTTGGAGGCCTACTTTCATCGTTAGACCAACAAGGCGTAAACAGTCGTACACTCTTACGTGGTATTGAACCTGCTGTGTGGCAACTTATTCATAGCCAACCTGACTCTTGGCTACCTAACGATACTGAAAGCTTCGACGAGCTACTTGTAGACGCCTACAGGCGCGCCAAACACAAGCTGTTAGACAAGTATTCACCAGTAGAGGCTAACATGGAAACATTAGCCTGGGGCAAGGTGAACGCACTTTCTGTTAAACATCCATTTGCTGATCAAATTCCTCTAGTTGGTGATATGTTAAACATGCAACAAGTAGAAGGTTTTGGTGATACATACATGCCCGCTGTACAAGCACCTAGTTTTGGTGCCTCTGAGCGACTATTTGTCAGCCCTGGCCATTTAGAGGATGCCATTCTAACACTACCTGGCGGACAATCCGGCCACCCACTGTCAAAATTTTTTACAACTGGCTTTAACGACTACGCAACACACGCAGCTACCCCTCTGCTACCCAGCCAGCCGATACATAGCCGAACATTTTACAAAAAAGAGGTTGAATGACACCTGCAATCACTTTGCTTACTAAAAAGCGTATCGCTCACAGCGTTTTAAAATATGAACACGACGCAAATGCGGCGTCTTACGGGCTTGAAGCTGTTGAAAAGCTAAACCTTAACGCCGATACCGTATTTAAAACCTTAGTAGTTAGCACAGACACCAATAAATTGGCCGTTGCCGTAGTGCCCGTAAACACCAAGCTAAGCGAGAAGAAAATGGCAAAAGCGTTAGGTGTAAAAAAGGTAGAAATGGCGCAAGCAAACGCGGTAATGGTTGCAACAGGCTACGTACTTGGTGGTGTAAGCCCATTAGGGCAAAAAAAGCGCTTAGCCAGCGTAATTCATAAAAGTGCTGAAGGCCTTGCCACTATGCACGTAAGCGCGGGAAAGCGAGGGTTAGAAGTGGCGCTTTCTCCTGCCGATTTAGCTTTGCTAACAAGCGCTAAATTTGCGGATATTTCGATAAATTAACTTATTACAACCCAATATATCGTTAGCTGCGTTAGCGAAAACTCACAATGCAGCTTTTAGTTATGCGACTGCCGCCATTATATTCTTAAGGTTTTCGATTGGTTTGAGCCTTTTTTTAATAAGAACATCTTCGTTTATCTTAAGGATTATACCTTTCAGTAAATCAGTGGTGTTTTCTATGTGCGAGAGTGATTTAAGGTGCTCTATGTCTTCGAAAATCTTACGCCCTTTTAGCGATAGGCGCTTTTCTGACCTACCTTTTGCCAAGTCACTTTGAAGGTAACTCGCTATCTTTTTTGCTGACTTTTCATCTTCAGACAATGAGTGAATGTAGTACTTCATCATGCTTGGAACAAAGTCTGTAGTTGCACCAATTTCCATTGTCGCTAAATTTAGAATATCGATTAAATGCGCAGGTAAACGCCCTTCCACTGGCTTTCGCTTTGCTTCATATTGACGTTTAACCGCAGGTGTGGATTGATGAGGTAACACGGTTACGCTTTCACACTTATCGCATACCCCCACCAAAACCTTTTTAACCACTCCCGTACCATCACTGAAAGGAACATCTCTAAGTTGAAATGTCGCATTTTCAAATGACTGGCACGTGCTGCATGCCGCTGTCTGCGACTCGCCGACTTTGAAAATTTTCATATCTTTTCCTTAATGATGGACGCTAACAAACGCTATTCGGTTCTACGTAATACCATTTAACATACCAATTGTGACCGGCTAGCCTTGTCTTAATTACGTGTACTGTAATGCTGCTATCAAAATGATGAAGGCTGGAAGAATAATCGTTTCCTCGACTTCGACCTATAATTTCGGCAACTTCCTCAAGCGACACTTGCCCAATTGCCAATAAATTTTTAACGTCAATATCGTTTCTCTGCTCATGGGAAACGTATCCTTTATTTAGACAGTCAATGACCTGTCGCTTTATTTCCTTGTAACGCACCCAGCACTCCACACGAACGACAAATGTACGCCAAATTGCGTACATTTTCAAATTGAGCTTTCAAAAAATTTATAGTACGAAAAGTAGGAAGGGGTATGAAGCTGGTCTGTGGTATAGGTTTCTGGTGAGTGTTTGAGTGCAGCGCGAGCAATAGCCTAAGTTATAACTTAAATCATAATCTAATTGGCCGCCTGCGCTAACCACTGTTTGCGTGCTTCTTCAAGCGCGGCTACGTCAGGCTGCTCGCTTCCTGAAATAGCGACAGCAATTTGTTGAATGATAGCGTCACGCTTTTCAATTAGCGCATCAGTACGAGCAAACAAGTCCTTGGCTTCCGGATACTGCTCTTTAAGCGTTTCTACCTCTTCCAACGCATAATAACGCGCTTCAAACGCTTCGTTGTACAGCTGGCGCTTAGCATTGAATACAACGTAATCTTTCGCAGTTTCGGAATTAAGATATTCCATATCTTCAGGTGACAAGTTGGCAGCCTGCCCTACTTCACGGGCTTGTACCATCCAAGAATCTACTATTTCGATATTCCCATCTTTCACAGCCTGCTTAACACCTTCCTGCAAATCACTAGCGTGAAGAATTTCCATGACTGTGATTAGCGGAACTTGCGCTGCATCTTGATCTCGTTTGTCTGCATCTAGCGACAAATAAGCAAACCATGAAAACGTAGCAGCAACAATAATAGCAAGAACGACAAGTGCTTTTTTCACACTTTCCTCCAAAGGCATTGCATATAAAAATCAGTGCGAGTGCACTGTAAAAAAGAGGCAATACAAAAAGAGCGAGAGACCCCGCTCTTTTTCAGTATTGTAACGACCTAAAGATTATTGGTCGACAGGCTCTGAGTTTTCAACTCGGCTTTTCAGTTTTTGACCCGGGCGGAATGTAACCACACGGCGCGCTTTAATTGGAATGTCTTCACCGGTTTTAGGATTACGGCCAGGACGTTCGTTTTTATCTCGCAAGTCAAAGTTACCAAAACCCGACAGTTTTACTTGCTCACCAGATTCCAGAGCGCCTTTAATCTCTTCGAAAAAAAGCTCTACCAGATCCTTCGCATCACGCTTGTTAATGCCTAGTTTCTCGAATAGGTGTTCAGCCATCTCGGCTTTGGTCAATGCCATAGTTTACTCTCTTAACGCGGCCCCAAACTCAGATTCCAGACCTTTAACCACAGTATCTACAGCTTGCTGAATTTCAGCTTCTTCCAAGGTTTTATCCGGATCTTGTAAATGAAGTGACAAAGCAAGGCTCTTATAGCCAGGCTCAATTCCCTTGCCTTTGTACTCATCGAACAAGTTTAGAGCAACTAGTTGATTTACGCCAATATTTTCTATGTAAGAAAGAACATTCCCTACACGCACTTCATCTTTTACCGTAATAGCAATATCACGGCGATTCGATGGGAAGCGCGATACTGGTACGGCTGACGGTAATTTACGATCGGTAATGGCATCTACCACTAGTTCGAACACAAATACGCGGCCGTTAACACCAAGCAATTTAGTAAACTGCGGGTGTATAGCACCAATATAGCCAACTTCTTCATCATTAAGCAAAATTTTTGCCGTCATGCCAGGGTGTAACGCACTATGCTGCCCTGTAACGAACTGGAACTCACCGGTTTTACCCGTAAGTGCCAACAACGCCTCAACGTCTGCTTTCGCATCGAAGAAATCAACCGGGCTGTCACCCAAGTCCCAATGTTCTTCATTACGACGCCCTGCTACTACACCACCAATTACTTGTTGTTGCAATACACCATTAGGCGCATCTTGTTGAGGAATAAAGCGTAATCCGGTTTCAAACATGCGAACACGTTGTTGCTGACGCTTCTGATTATAAGCAGTAGCACCTAGCAAACCCGGCCATAAACTTACGCGCATTACCGACATATCAGAAGAGATTGGGTGTGGTAACACCATGCCTTTCACGTCTGGGAATAATGCGTTTTGAATTTTAGGATCTACAAACGAATAAGTAATCGCTTCATTGTAGCCGCGGCTAAGTAGCAACGACTTCATTGTGTTTAGCGGAAGCTTAGCTTCTTGCGAAGGCAACATTGCCAACGTTGCTTTTGGCGCCACGTTTGGAATGTTGTTGTAGCCGTATACGCGAGCAATTTCTTCAATCAAATCTTCTTCAATTGAAATATCGAAACGATAGCTTGGTGCAACCGCTTCCCAGCCAGCTTCAGTTTGAGTAACGTCTAAACCAAGGCGGTTAAGCATTTCCGTTACTTTTTCATCGTCAATGCTAATGCCTAGTACGCGAGACAAACGTTCACGACGAAGCGTAACCGTTGCCTGCTTAGGTAGCTTATCTTCAGCCACGGCTTCAACCACAGGGCCAGCTTCACCACCACAAATTTCAAGTACCAGAGCTGTTGCTCGCTCCATAGCTTTACGCTGTAGCTGTGGGTCTACACCACGCTCATAGCGGTGCGATGCATCGGTATGTAAACCATACTGACGGGCGCGGCCCATAATGGCATCACGGCTAAAGAAAGCACTTTCAAGCAAAATGTCTTGGGTTTCAGTAGTTACACCTGAGTGTAGGCCGCCGAAAATACCCGCCATTGCTAGCGCTTTGTTATCATCAGCAATAACCAAAGTATTGCTTTGTAGCTTCGCTTCGGTTTCGTCTAGCAACGTAAGGGCTTCGCCTTCGTTCGCCATACGCACGTTAATGTTGCCTTCAATGCTGGCAAGGTTAAACGCGTGCATTGGCTGGCCAAGCTCTAACAACACAAAGTTAGTCACATCTACAATAGGGTCGATGCTGCGAATACCGCTGCGGCGTAGCTTTTCAACTAGCCACAGGGGCGATGCTGCTTTAACGTTAACGCCCTTAACTACACGACCTAAGTAACGCGGGCATGCGTCATCAGCGCTTAGCGTAATTGATAACTTGTCATCAATAGTCGCGTCTACCGCAGCTACTTCAGGCTCGCACACGTCAAGGTTGTTAAGCACGCCTACTTCACGGGCAATACCGCGAATACCCAAACAATCTGCACGGTTTGGTGTAAGGTCTACTTCAATGGCGTTGTCATCAAGACCAAGGTAATCGCGAATGTCTTCGCCAATAGGTGCATCGGCTGGAAGCTCGATAATACCGTCGTGGTCGTCGCTAATACCTAGCTCAGAGAAGCTACATAGCATGCCGAATGATGGCTCGCCGCGAAGTTTCGCTTTCTTAATTTTAAAATCGCCTGGCAATACAGCGCCAACAACCGCTACCGCTACTTTAATGCCCTGACGGCAGTTAGGTGCACCACAAACGATGTCTAGCAGCTCATCGCCACCTACATTGATTTTCGTTACACGCAGTTTATCGGCGTTCGGGTGCTGACCGCACTCAACCACTTCACCTACTAGCACGCCTTTAAAGTCGCCTGCTACTGGTTCAACGCCGTCTACTTCTAGGCCAGCCATGCTCAACTGTTCAGACAGCTCATGTGCCGACAGCGACGGGTTAACCCACTCTCTTAACCATTTTTCACTGAATTTCATGTGTACTCTCTGCCTTAGTTGAACTGCTTAAGGAAACGAAGATCGTTTTCAAAGAACGCGCGCAAGTCGTTAACACCGTAACGAAGCATAGTTAAGCGCTCTACGCCCATACCAAAGGCAAAACCTGTGTACTCTTCAGGGTCGATACCCACAGCTTTAAGTACATTTGGGTGCACCATGCCGCAGCCTAGTACTTCAAGCCACTGACCGTTTTTACCCATAACGTCTACTTCTGCTGAAGGCTCAGTAAACGGGAAGTAAGACGGACGGAAGCGAATTTCTAGCGACTCTTCAAAGAAGTGATGTAAGAAGTCGTGCAAAATACCTTTAAGGTCGGTAAAGCTAACGTTCTTATCAACCATCAAACCTTCCACCTGGTGGAACATTGGCGTGTGGGTTTGATCGTAGTCGTTACGATACACGCGCCCTGGCGAAATAATACGCAATGGCGGCTTTTCCGCTTCCATGGTACGAATTTGAACACCAGAGGTTTGCGTACGAAGCATCATGTCTGGGTTAAAATAAAAGGTATCGTGGTCGGCACGCGCTGGGTGATTCGCAGGAATGTTCAGTGCGTCGAAGTTGTGAAAACCATCTTCAATTTCAGGGCCGGTTTTTACCGAGAAACCAAGCTCACCAAAGAAAGATTCAATACGCGCAATGGTGCGGCTAACCGGGTGCAAGTTACCTGGCTTTTCAGTACGACCAGGTAAAGTTACATCAATGGCTTCTTCGGCTAGCTTTTTGTTAAGCTCTTCAGTGCGTAAAAACTCACCTTTTGCAGAAATAGCTTGCTGAATAACTTGCTTAGCTTGGTTAATCTTTTGGCCTGCGGCTGGGCGTTCTTCGTTCGATAACTTTCCAAGCCCTTTAAGTAAGTCGGTAAGTTTACCTTTCTTACCCATGAATTCGACCCTAACTTGGTCTAATGTGGCTGCATCTTGTGCAGCGTCAATCTGGCTTTGTGCCTGATTGATAATAGCGTCAAGCTCCATGTTTTCCTCAATTTACATGATGACTGCATGGCCAAAGCATAGGAAGAATTTTTCTGTGCGCTAAGGCTTGCCTGAAATAAAAGCGGTAGTTTACACGAGTGACAGACATTACCGCTACCCTATATAGCTGATAATGGCGAAATTTCTAAGAGCGTACCCTTTTAAAGCTACTACTCTTTGAACTTAGCATAGTGAATATCCCTAAATATTACTGTAAGGCTGTTCATCACTAGCCTTTATGTGTATAAAATTAAGAAAAATAAATTCTCACAACAGGTAAAACAAAAAATGACATTCAGGGAAGACATTCAAGGCTTGCGAGCATTAGCTGTATTGAGTGTAGTCATATATCATATCAGCCCTCACCATTTACCTGGAGGCTTCATAGGCGTAGATATTTTCTTCGTTATATCTGGTTATCTCATCATGGGGCAGATATACAATAAAATTCAGCAAAACGCGTTTTCTATTTCAGACTTTTACGTAAAACGCTTTAAACGCTTATTTCCCGCTTTTTTTGCGACAGTTTCAGTATCTTCTTTCTTCGCTTTTTTGTACTTCCTTCCCGGTGAATTCAGTAAATATGCGTGGAGTTTAATTTCTTCTTGTCTTTATGTTTCAAATTTCTACTTTTATACGAAGTCAGGGTATTTCGATAGCGAACTACAAGGTTCCCCTCTGCTACATACTTGGTCGCTATCGGTCGAAGAACAGTTTTATGCATTCATGCCAGTAATTATGATACTTGCGTATGGGGTATGTAGAAGGTTTTCTATTGCTATATTAAGTACCATTGGCGCATTAAGTTTTATTGGCTGTGTTTATTTAACTCATAGTGATGTTAGCCTTGCGTTTTTCGCATCATTTACGAGATTTTGGCAATTTATTTTAGGAGGTGCTATAGCTATTTATGGCTTACACTTGAAAAACCATCGTACTCTTTGCGAATTATTGACAACTATTGGTGTAATTACCCTTCTCGCAAGCTGCTTTTTTCTTACTCACGATGAGTTTCCTGGAATAAAAGCTGTTATTCCTACATTAGCTACAGTTGCCGTGCTTACCTTCTCAAGAAAGGGTTTATTCATCTACCGATTATTATCAATCAAGCCTGCAGAATTTATAGGTAATATTTCGTATTCTCTCTACCTATGGCATTGGCCTGTTATAATCTTCTATCAACTTCACTTTGAAACAGAGTTAAAAGCACTAGATAAAGTTATTGTATTAGTGTGTTCAATTTTACTGGGTGTGCTTTCATATTACTTTGTTGAGCAACGTTTTAGAAAATCAAAAAATAGCAAAGGAGTTGCACAAAAAGCATACATTCAAGTTGCCTTTTCTAGCGCAATCCTATGCGCCGTAGTTTATGGTTTAACTTATGTATTGCCCATGCGCTTCAACGAACAGCAATTAGGCTATGAGGAATTCATGGACAATCATGATGCGTCTTACTTCAGGCCTGGCGTATGCTTTTTAACAAGTAAATATTCTGATATTTCCTACTTCAAAAAAGACACTTGCTTAATTGCTCAAGAAGAAAAAGAAAATATTCTATTGGTAGGTGATAGCCATGCAGCGCACTGGTATGCCGGTTTAGAAGCGAATAAAAAGCCTAATCAAACAATAAGTCAAATAACAGCTAGTGGATGTAAGCCTACAATAAGCTACCAGGGTGAAAAGCGATGTGCTCAGCTAATGCGCATTGCGTTTGAGGAGATAATTCCGGCTGGAAAATATGAAAAGATCATAATTTCTGCTAGATGGAAAATCGACGACTTATCCTGGCTACTGAAAACACTGGACGGATTGGCTACAACTAACACGGAAGTTGTCATACTTGGACCAATTATTGAATACACGCAACCCCTTCCACGCATATTGGCTCATATTAATTTTGAAGAAAAGCTAGTGCGTACGAGAAAATATGAATTTATCGCAAGGATTGATTCAGCGTTTGAGAATGAGCTTAGGGGTAGAAATGCAAAATATATATCAATTTTAAAAAGTATCTGCACTAATGCATCTCAATGCAAAACGCTCGCTAAAAATGTGCCGATTCAGTTCGACTATGGTCATTTGACGTTCGAAGGCTCGCTATATTTATTAAAGATTTAAGAGGCAGTTGCTTACTCTTAGCGTCAATAAATCAAACTATTCATCAAGGTCGTTTTTATACCGCTTAAATAAATGCAATGTAACCTTATCTCTCGGCCAATTAGCAATTCACTCTTCCCATCTAAAAGACTGAGCTTTGATGCGAAATAAGTGATTGAAAAATTTATTTAGTCTTATGAGCGGTGACTTATCCCTTTTCATGATAATTTTTAAACGCAGCTTTCCGTCCTTCCGTTGAATAATAATTTGAACTAATGAGCTAGCAACTCCATAGTATTCGTGCATGTTCCGGCCCATTCCGATCACCCATTTCGGTTCAATCCGATCACTGATTTCGGTCTAATCCGATCGCCTATTTCGGAGTTATCCGATCAAAAAT
>NZ_JAKRFA010000015.1:0-131796 GCF_022348305.1 Alteromonas sp. MmMcT2-2 | reverse complement strand
CGTTGAATGTTCTCGATTTAGAACCACTAAACCGTCAAACATTCGCCTTGTCTAGATGGCACACAGACCGCTGCAAAAATGTACAACAAAGGTCAACAGACCCTAGCGACAAAAACTTTCATGGTTGACCTCGTGGTTTAAAATTACACTTTCGAGACAGTCAACATTCGGCCAGTGCATTTGTACTGGCCATTTTTCTTTCCTTTAAAAGCAAAACGCACTCGCATAAATCAGGTTAATCAGTTTTGCTGATTTTCTGTCATACAGCATATCTGTTATTATACTTACCGTTCTAAAACACCGTTATTTTTGTTGTCAAAAGCCGCGTTCTTCAACGTGACCTTTCAACAAAATAACCTGTGAGGCTTTGTGTCAGATATCATTTTACTTGGACAAAATTTCCTAGCACTTTTCGTTGAATCCGCGCCTTGGTTACTTCTCGGTTTGCTGGTGGCGGGTATCATGCACGAATTGGTACCCGTTTCGTTTTTGGAAAAGCACATGGGCAGCTCATCGTTTGGCTCAATTACAAAGGCCGCGGTTATTGGTGCGCCTTTACCTCTGTGCTCTTGCGGCGTTATCCCAGCGGCACTTGGGCTTAGACGTAGCGGTGCATCTAAATCTTCCACTATCTCGTTTTTAGTGTCTACGCCCGAGACGGGCGTAGACAGTGTTTCTGTGTCCTATGCATTGCTTGGACCGTTGTATGCCATTGTTAGACCCATCGCGGCCATTACAAGCGCTATTTATGCTGGATTGATGGTGCGTTTTTTCGCAGAAGCAGAAGAGGCTCAACAACGACAATCTGACGTGACGCAGTCATCGTGCTGTGGTTCAAAGCAAGCACCTAAATCAGAGCCGCAAATACAGGCCAGCACGTCCTGTTGTGCAAGCGAAAAAACACATGCTCATAACCACGAAAGCACAGACAAGCCCAAACAAGAGTCTTCGCCTTCGAAAATCACAAGCGTGCTTTCATATGCCAGTGGCAAGTTACTTGAAGACATTGTGATATGGTTATTAATTGGATTAGCACTTGCCGCGGCAATTAAAACGTGGGTACCCACCGACTTTTTAACGCAATGGGGTGATGGCGTGGTCGCCATGCTAGTGATGGCGGGCGGGACCCGCCACTAACGTATCAACGATGGGAATGATCAAACAAGAAATGGGCACGCGAACGTTAGTGCTTTACCTTTTCAGTGTTATCTCTGCGAGTATTGGTTTTGGTTACGCACTGAACTACCTAGTAGCTTCGTTTTCTTTAGCCTCTATGATCAAAACGCAAAGCCATGTTCATGAGCACGGTGCAGACGTTCAGGTGATTTATGGGCTATGCGCGATTTTATTGGCGGGGTTAATGTTAAGGCTGGGTCTGAAAAAGCTGCAGCAACACCGTCATAACCAAGAGCAACATTCGGCGTGCTGCGGCTAACAGTAGCCCAGCGGATGCCTTTCATAATAAAGCGCTCAAATGATATTCATAGAGCGCTTGTATATCCCGCTCTATTATCCATAATAGTCGTTCAACTTATTAAAATTAAAACGCGTTTAAACCTACAAGGACGCTTGGAATAACTACATGCTTTTACTTATTGTGTACGTCTTCATTGCACTGGGCTTTTCTTTTTTGTGCTCCATTGCAGAGGCTGTGATTCTGAGTGTTTCGTCCGCTTATATCTCTGTGTTAGAGAAAGAGGGCAAAGCCAGTGGTGCGCTACTACGTAAACAAACCGATAATATAAATACGCCTTTATCAGCAATATTAACGCTGAACACTATTGCTCATACTATGGGGGCTGCCGGGGCAGGTGCGCAAGCGGCAGCAGTATTTGGTGACGCCTATCTAGGCGTTATTTCAGCAGTCCTTACACTCCTTATTCTTATTTTTTCTGAGATTATCCCTAAAACACTTGGTGCAACCTATTGGCGAACACTAGCGCCAGTAACCGCATATTTTCTTAAATACCTTTCAATTGTACTTATGCCGTTCGTTAAAATGTCTGAGCTAATGACGAAAGGCTTTAAAGAAGACAGTCCACTTCGCGGGTTAAGCCGTAGTGAGCTTCACGCCATGGCAGAGTTGTCGGGGCAAGAAGGTCAGCTAGCGAATCACGAAGCGGCGTTTCTACAAAGCTTGTTAAGTTTGCACGAGCTGAAAGTGAAAGATGCGATTACCCACCGCACGGCGCTATTTAAAGTGTCGGAGTCGATGACGGTAGAAGGCTTTTTCCACAAACACGCCAATATAGAATTTTCTCGTATCCCTGTGTTTGAAGACAGCGACTCAGAAAACATTACCGGCTTTGTTATGCGTTCTGATTTATTGGTGGCACAAGCCAGAGGTAACACTGATAAACCGCTTTCTGAATACGCAAAAGACATGGTTACCGTGTTAAACACTATGCCGCTGTCAGTCACCTTCGAGCACTTCATCAATAAGCACGTGCATATGTTACTGGTGGTTGACGAGTACGGCGGTTTAGAAGGGGTGCTTACGCTAGAAGACCTGCTCGAACGCTTGCTAGGTGTCGATATTGTAGATGAAAAAGACACCACGGTTAGCATGCGTAGGCTTGCCAAGATGATGATGAAACGCAAAGAACAAATGATGATCAAAAACGTACCCGATGCGTCACTTGAGAGTTCGTCTAAAAAATAGAATTAGCGCCAATTCACTCGTAATGTTTAGCAATTATTAAGGATGATAAATATGAAACAGGATTTATGGAAAAAAGCATTGAGAACAGAATATTCAGCCCACGAAAATATTGTTAAGCGAACCCAACCATCGCTCGTTTTAGCGGCTTTGCTCGCGACAGGTTTCACGGCAAGTGCAGCTGCACAGGAACTGAGTATCCCATGTGATGATCTTGAAGAAAAAGCGCTCGCAGAATCGAAAGCTGATGAAGTAGAGCGCATAAGCGCATTTACACCAGCGACGCCTTTGAAACGTGTCGATCCTAAATACCCATCTCAAGCCATTAGAAAAGGCCGAGAAGGTTGGGTTAGGCTAAGCTACGTTATCGACGAAGAAGGCAGAGTGAAAGACCCTGTTGTAGAAGACTTCTTTGGAAGCCCTTCTTTCAAACGCAGTGCACTGTCAGCGGTTAAGAAATGGCAATATAACCCCGCGATCAAAGATGGCGAACCTACCCAGCAGTGTCATCAAGCAGTCCAAATGGATTTCGCTATAAGCGGAAAAAGCGGTGCCACACGCAAATTTATTAAAGCTTATAAAGACGCAGACGAGCGCTTTAATGCGGGTGATGTTGACGCGGCTGATGAAGCACTTAAAGAGCTTCTAGGCTGGGATACGCTAAACCGCTATGAAAATACGTGGTTGCTAAACTTGGAGTCTCATATAGCGAGCAAACAAGGCGACGTAGAGAGGGAAGCGCAAAGCCTAACGCGATTACTTGCCAGCAACGGTAGTAAGCGCTTCAATAACATGGTGTTTAATGAAGATTATGTGGCATACGCCCTTCAAAGAAAAATCATACTCGATGCTCAGCGTGGGTATTATGCAGAAGCATTAAAATCCTACACCACACTTCAAGACATGGAAGCGCAAGAAACGCGTATTGGCGAGATCGCGCCGCTAATTAGTCAGATTGAAGAATCTATTGCATCTGAGCAAAACTTAACCGTGCCCGTAACGATAGGAAGTGATGGGAATTGGTTCCACACTCTTGTGCGAAGTAAGTTTGCTTTTGGCAACATCCAAGGCGAGCTTGATACCGTTGAAGTCCGTTGTGATACTCATCGAGAAAAATTCACGGTTGCCGAAGCGCATGTTTGGCAAATTCCAAGCTCTTGGGGACAGTGTCAGGTGATGGTGAAAGGTGACAGCGAAACAAAATTTGATTTAATTGAAGTGGCGAAAGGGTAGGACTGAACAACAGTCGCGTCGCTACAGAGTTACAGTGAATGCCAGTTGAAATAGTTGCTCTCTATAGTCCTCGTCGGATTGGAAAAAACGCAAATTCTCCTGATGCCCTGAATTTAATTGCCATTCTGTGCTAACGGATAAATAAGCGGTAATGTCGTACCTTACGCTAACGGTAAAGGCGTTACCTCTGCTTCCATTCGGGTCATACATAACATCATCGTTATCTACCACCTGATACCAGTCCCCACGCATGGCTAAAGTTAAATCTTCCCAGCCTAATTGCTTTAGGTTGTATGCCGCACCGATATACGCACTGGAAAAATCGTTGTCTACGATATGCTCCCCCATCAAAGTGTCACCTAGTAGCACTTGAGAAAACACCGTTAACTCAGGTCGTGGTAAATATCGCAGTGTTAATGAATGAAAGCGCGTATGCCAGGCATAAATGCGGTCTGGGTCAACAATGTTCGGGTCTGCATTATTGTCGTAATAGTAATAACGCAACTCGGCCTTTCTAGCATAGGCTAAGTGAGCTCCTACGTAGTACCCAAACCGATTGTCAATTTCCCTGAAGGGTTCAGTCCATGCCGGTGCGTTTAACTTATCTTCATCGACGACGCCGGGAATGGGGAGGAAGTTTACGCGATCATTATAAACGGACTGCCTGTCGTGAAGGGCAAACCCTCGCCAAGAAAGCAGAGTGCCGGTGGAATCGTTACCTTTGAATACGCTGCCTAATACTTTCCATGACCAGTGGCTTCTTATTTGCCTGCCATTTTGTCGTAGACTTACTTCGATGCCGCCCGTTCTTAGTTCTTCACCCACCCAACTATTAATTGCTGAGTTACTCAGAAAATGAGGCGATAACCAACCCGCGTCGGTATTTTCCGCTGAGAGAGCGGGAAAAAATGCCCCTATTTTTACTTCAGGCTTTATGCTGGATGCGACTAACGGGCGATATTTTAAATAAAGCTCGGAAAATCCAACCTTTTGTTCCCCATCGCTATAACCATTGATGACGCCAACTGCCGACCAACTATCCGCTAACATAAAGTCAGCTATTACTACAGCATGAGAGAGCTGTATACCGTTACTTTCATAACGCTGATGACCGGCCCCCATTTGCTGAAAGCTCCGCGAATCATCTTTTGCCACAAAGCTTGTTCTTACTAGGGCCTTGGTTTCTCCGTGAACCTGAAGTGTTAAACTCGTGCAAAGCAAACAGACGGTTAAGGCAAAGACATTACGCATTAATAATCGCCAAATCCTTCGTCGAAGTCATCGTCACTGAAAACTGCATCAAGAACAAATTTGTATTCTTGTGAGTTGGTGATATGCAATGTTGCGCTGTTAAATAGTTTCACATCAGGTTGCTGCGGGTGCCAGGTCATAACACTGTACTCGCCTACCGGAAGTGAAACATTCATTACGCCTTCTTCATCGGTTTTTGCGAAAAATGGACTGTCGGTTACCACAATATAGCCCAGCATCCAGTCGTGAATATTGCAGCCAATATCTACAATACCAGCTTGCTCAAAGCGAAGCGGTTCAGCGGTAAACTCTTTATAGAGTTTTAGCTCAAACTGTTTTGTAGGCGAAAAAGAATACACGTGATGAAAAAGATTATCTGCGTTTGGAAACGAAATATCTGTGCCTGATTGAACAACAAGCACGTGAGGTGCAAATTGTTTATCGATTTGATTCATTATGGCGGGCTCTTCTTCACGCTGTGGCGTTGATGCAAGCGTAAAGTTAGGCGTTAGGGTTAACACCATATCTTTCACAGGCTCCCCATTGGCGTCGCTAACGTATATCGAAATGCTTGGCGTTGCTGATAAGGATGTATCAGCGGCATGTGCCCATGAAAGGGTAGCGCCGGCTAGTAAGAGAGCGCTCGATGTGAATGTACCTGTGATAAAACTAGTTATGTTGAACGTGCTCGCCCTTCGATGGGAAGTAAAGAAAATAGAAAGCGCAAATGACATGGATTTAATCAATAACGTGTTGTTTTTTTGCATTGTAATTCATTCTTTATAATGGCTTTAGCCTTAGACAGAAAGGCAAAGCGCTATGCGTCCTTTGTTGACACGAAAGCATATGACTACGTATAGCCTATTCAATACCAATCCGTATAGATAATAACCTATGCGGACTGGTATGAGGTATGTGCTCGGCTTTCGCTATCTATGTAGCAAAGTTTATTAGACTTTAACTATAGACCGAGTTGGACGTTTTTTTCATTCATTTACATTAAAGGAAAGCGTGCGCTGACGACTACACCTGTACTATCCTTCCGATTGAATAAAGATAACTGACCTTTGTGGAAGGTCATTATGATGTTGGCAATGTAAAGCCCTAGCCCCAAGTGCGGTGAAGAGGCATTTTGCACATCGTTTTCTTTTCTCACCGACACCATAGACTGAAGCAACTGAGACCTCATTCCTTCTGGAAGGAGCGGTCCGGTATTACTAATGGTTAGCTCAGCTTGCTTGTCCTTAACCGTAATACTGACTTGGATTTCACTTTCTTTTTCACTGAAATCTACGGCGTTAGCGATAACTTTATCGAACATTTGAGCCGTAAGTTCAGGGGAGCCAAGTATGCGCGCAGTATCAGCATTGTGGGTAAAACTAAAGCGTCGATGGCTATAGGCATGTTCGTAACCAGCAATACACCCAGATATCACCTTAACTAAGTCGAATGGTTCTAAATCTTCTTGTTGAATGGCCTGCTCTAATCGGGTGGCTTCACTCATACTGTTTAATATTGTACTTAGGCGGTTCACCCCTGATTGCGCCCTTTCAACAAAAACGGCTTGTTGGTCGGCGTCATTAACCTGAGTCAGCATATCCAGCGATGATTTTACCACGGCAATGGGCGTTCTAAGTTCGTGAGACAAGCGGGATGCCATGTTTTCTAAATAGGAGTTGTACTGCTGTAACCGCGAAAGCACATCCGCAAATGAACGGGATAAATCACCAATTTCATCACGCTGATTTGAAACCGGAAGGGTGCCAATGATTTTGCCATTATCATCTATCACCGCTTCGGTGTTATCGCGAAGGGAGCGAATGCGGTTTGAAATTCGCGTAGCGAACAGCAGTAACCCTAATGTACCTATGGTCATCACTGCTAAAATCACGTGAAAGAGCTGTTCTAATGCCCGGTTACGCAAAGTACGAATGCCATTGGTGGTTTGCTCTACAATAACCGCCCCCATTACGTTGCCTTCAATAAAAATTGGGTAGGCAGCGGAGAGTACTATGGCTTTGTTATCGGGTGACAAACGCCATAGTGAATCGGGTTGGCCATTCAGCGCCGTGCCTAAATCCTGCCCTACCAATGCATAAGCATCGTCTAGCTCGTCAATAAAGTCGGCAGGTGGCCGCGTAAGAATCTGATAATAAAGTGGAAGTAACCACTCACTCTCAACCCAGTGCCAAATTGCATTTGAAGAGGTTTCTTTTTCATCTACTTCAATGCCTGTGGCCGATTGAATGTCACCAGCGCGGGCGAGTACCCGCTTGTGCTTATCTACAACCCAAACCCGTGAATCGGCATATTTTAAACCTGCCAGAATGCGCTCAATTTCAGGGGAAGGAGTGATAACAGTACCTAATTCAGCGAGCTCTTTTGTATTCGCCGTACCTAACGCGTACTGCTTCAATCGACTTGCCCTGTCGTCCACATCGACAATTGAAAATGCTAAGCCGCCTGTGGTCATTGATAGCGGAAAGCGCAGTTCAATGTTGTAGCCCGTGGCAGTCTCTTGCCATCGGCCTTGAATAGAGAGCGCGTTCTCTACCGCCCGAGTTGTCGTTGTGTTATCTGCCAGCTTGTACGCGTTTACCCAGCCACTTTCATAAGGGGCGACAACATATCTTGCTAATTCTCCCTGTGGAGTTTCCATGCCCACAAGCAGGTGGTCGCCTGTCTCCACGCTTAAACTATTGGGTTGCCGCCACAGCAGTACGTCATCACTGACTTCAAACATGGCATACAGAAATTGACCGTAGCGCCCCACCATATGCTTGAACGATAAGCTGGTAGGTTCTCCCGCGTAGCCATTGTAGTACTCAATAACTTCGCCACTGCCATACTCACTCATTAACTCGCTGACTTGCTGCCAGTCGTTAAGTTCGCCATCAAGTCGAATGGGGGACGGGATAGGTGGCGCGTAAAGATCTGTTCCAGGGCGCACGTCTTGAAGATACGCTGATTGGCTATCAAATAAAGCGGGACGCTCGTGAAGGGCAGTGGCAACAGCTCGCGCGGTGCCAATCATGGTTTGTTCTTGACCGTTTCGCAGATACTGCTCAAGTTCCCACACATAGTTATAACCTAAGTAGGGTATGGTGAATAAGAACAGCGACAGCACCATAAGCTGAAGGCGTATTGAAAAGCGAAATCCCATGTTTTTAGTCGGTTGCCCTTATCTTTTAATCAGACGAAACGCAGTTTTAGTCGAAAGCCCGCTACAGCTGCCAGCGATATCCCATGCCGTACACGGTGTCGATATGATCGAAGTTTGGGTCAAGCTGCACAAACTTTTTACGCATACGTTTGATATGCGAAGTAATGGTGGTGTCGTCTACCACCATTCTGGACTCATCCATGAGCTGTTGGCGGCTTTTAACATGACCTGGGCGCTTAATGAGCGCATGCAGCATCCAAAACTCTGTTACCGTCAACAAAACGGGCTGGTTCTGCCAGCTTACCGTCATTCTCGACACGTCTACTTTTAAGTCGCCCACTTTTAGCTCATCTTTTTGTTCTGTGGGGGCAGCAAGTAAGTCTGTACGCCTAAACAAGGCTGCAATGCGTGCTAGCAGATGAGCCATGCTAATATCTTTAGTCAGGTAGTCGTCCGCGCCCATTCTAAGGCCGCTGATAGTATCTACGTCGTTATCTCGTGCAGTAAAAAAGATGATAGGTAGGGTTTGTGATAGGCCTCGCAGTTGCTGACACAGCATAAAGCCCCCCTCAATTTCATCTTTCAAACCAATATCGATAATGGCTAAGTCGGGTAAGGTGTGGTTAAACGCTTCAGCAGCAGAAGGCCTGTCCTCATAGGCATTCACGCTATAGCCCTGCGCTTTAAGCGCCATAATGTAATTTTCGCGAATGGCCGCGTCATCTTCCACTAATGCAATTGTCTTTGGCATACATTAACCCGCAAATATAATTCTGATAGAGCGCACACTATACCTATGAATGACAGCTATTGCCTAAGTTCGGCATAAAATCCTCAAGCCTGCCTCATTTACGCCATATTTGAGGGGCTTATCGTGAACTTTATCTTTGGCGGCAGCCCCACACAACGTCCCCAAGCGCGGATTAATAAAACGCTTGTAGTGCAGTTTCACATGCTAAATCTATAGGAAAGCTAAATCACCATCACATTTCCACAATTACGCGCTTTTTTTGCCATGAATAACGGGTTTAATAGTATTTGTCCGTCGAGTTTAGCGCACTGCTTTTTTTAAGTGCCAGGCAAGCGAGGCGGATTGCACTGTAGAAGCCTCTTCAAAGACTGGGAGAGGGGAAACAGTGCCGTGGAAGCGGTAAGGCTGAACTTCTACGTAAAAGTCTCAATTATCTATTCAGACTGGTATTAAGCTACCCTTTGCGCTGCGTACTACCCCAACGGTACGCGGCGCTTTTTTATTGGGGTTGAAAAAAGGCGTTTTCGCTCTCATTTAGAAGACGAAAGCTTAAACTGTTTAAAGCAACCACTAAACGCGAGTGTATTCATTTAATGGCATGAACTAGGTTACACTTCGTTGGTTGTAAGTTGTTAGCGACAGATAACTGCATCTCACTAAAGTTAATTAGGGCGTGCTGACCTTTGGTTTGCATCAAAGGTCAATACGTCTTAGTGATCACACTCTCACTACGGGCAAATCATGAAAGCGTTGGACATTAAAGGGTTAACCAAAACCTACAAAGGTGGCGTACAGGCACTAAAAGGCGTCGACCTTACAGTACAAGAAGGAGACTTCTTTGCATTACTTGGCCCAAATGGGGCGGGTAAATCTACCACTATTGGTATTATCAGTTCACTTGTAAACCAAACCAATGGCAGTGTGTCGGTGTTTGGTTATGACCTCACAACGCAAAAAGAGCAAGCCAAAGCCTGCATTGGTCTGGTGCCACAAGAGTTCAATTTCAACCAATTTGAAACTGTACTGCAAATTGTATTGAATCAGGCAGGTTACTACGGCGTACCGCGCAGTATTGCGAAAGAGCGTGCTAAAAAATACCTTGCTCAGCTCGACCTGTGGGAAAAACGCGATGCCCGCGCGCGTGAGCTATCGGGTGGTATGAAGCGAAGACTGATGATTGCTCGAGCACTCATGCATGAGCCGAAATTGCTTATTTTAGATGAGCCAACCGCGGGCGTAGATATTGAAATTCGCCGCTCTATGTGGGGTTTCTTAGAAGAGATTAACCGTCAGGGGATCACGATTATCCTCACTACCCACTATCTTGAAGAAGCAGAAATGCTGTGTCGCAATATCGCCATTATTAACAAGGGCACCATTGTCGAGAACACCAGCATGAAAGCTTTATTGTCTAAACTAAGCCTAGAAACCTTTGTGTTGGATATCAAAATTCCAGATGGCATGACGACGACAGATGACCTACTAACGGGCTTTGAACACCGTTTGATTGACGACCATACCCTTGAAGTTGATGTTGAGAAAACGGAAGGATTGAACCCGGTTTTCACCCAGCTAAGTGAAAAGGGTATTCAAGTAATGAGCATGCGCAATAAATCAAATCGCCTTGAAGAGCTATTTGTGCGTTTAGTTGAATCAGCGAAGCAAGCTGGCTAAACCCACAGCAGGTAAAGGTGAAAAACATGAAAACTGAAAGTACACAAATGAACACAGAAGAAAACGTGGGTTGGTTTAAGCAAAACTATGTGGCGCTAACCACTATTTGGATAAAAGAATGTACGCGCTTTTTGCGCATATGGGTACAAACCCTTGTGCCGCCAGCTATTACAATGAGTTTGTACTTCGTGATATTCGGTAGCCTCATCGGCAACCGTATTGGCGAAATGGGCGGCTTTACTTACATGGAGTTTATTGTGCCCGGCCTTATTATGATGTCGGTGATCACAAACTCCTACGCCAACGTGTCCTCTTCATTTTTTAGTGCTAAATTTCAGCGCAATATTGAAGAGCTGTTGGTGTCACCAGTACCCACTTCGGTCATCATTCTTGGGTATGTGGGCGGCGGCGTGGCCCGCGCCATACTGATAGGTATTATCGTTACCTTAGTGTCGCTGTTTTTCGTTGATGTTCAAATACACAATTTGGGCATTATTGCGCTCACGTTGTTACTCACTTCTACCTTGTTTGCGACTGCGGGTTTAATTAATGCGGTATTTGCGAAGACCTTTGATGATATTAGCGTGGTTCCAACGTTTGTATTAACACCGTTAACTTACTTAGGTGGTGTGTTTTATTCACTTACCCTATTGCCTGAATTCTGGCAGTGGGTGAGTAAGGCGAACCCTGTTGTGTATATGGTCAACGGGTTTCGTTATGGATTCTTAGGGGTCTCTGACGTAAATGTAACCTTGTCGCTTGCCTTGTTAGTGGGCTTTAATGCACTGCTATTTGGTGTGGCGTACTACCTACTTAAAACGGGTAAAGGTATTCGTAGCTAATGGCCAGCGGTAATTCTAGAGAAATCACAACATCGCAGGTAGGTATTCACGATAAGTTAGACGACTTAGTGAAAAAGTACCAAGCGAGTGAAAATAAGCGACCGATTAGCGACCATACACAAGCTGCGTTTGATGATGTCAGCGCGTGGCTTGATGGCTTTAGCGGCGAGATCATTTTAGATTCATGCTGCGGCGTTGGCGAAAGTACGGCGAATATTGCAAGAGCAAACCCCGATGCGCGTGTTATCGGTATCGATAAGTCGGCGCTGCGGGTGGATAAACATGAACATTACAGCGCACAGCAAGACAACTATCGGGTTATTCGTGCCGATGTGAACGACTTTTGGCGCTTAGTAAAGCAGTCTAATTGGAACGTGACTCAGCACTTTCTGCTGTATCCCAACCCCTATCCTAAAAAGACGCAGGTTCAAAAGCGCTGGCACGGTAGTGCGGCCATGGTGGACCTGATGGCGATCACTCCAAATATTGAAGTGCGTAGCAACTGGCTTATTTATCTAATGGAATTTGCGCAAGCGGCTAAACATTACGGCATGGTATCTGATTTATCTGAAGTTACTGGCGATGATCACATGACGCCGTTTGAGCGAAAGTACCGAGGGAGCGGTCAATCGTGCTGGCAGCTTAACTGCCGTAGCGAAGAAGGCTGAGTCTGCTATAGCAGCAAGAAATACTGAAAGCTGTAAAAGTGGGGTGAGATGAAAAGCTCGCCCCGTTTGTTATTCAAATTTGTATAATTCGCTTGTTAATGGCGCGCAGTGGCACTTCTCACATTCGCCATGGGCGGACTAAACACATATCCCTGTGCATAACGAATGGGCAGGCGTTTTACGCGTTCTAGATGCGCCTCGTCTTCTACGTGCTCCGCAATAGTGCTTACTCCATGGCGTTCACATAGCGACAGCAGATAGTCTACATATTCCCTCACTGCCTCTTGTTCGTCATAGTGTTTAATTAGCCCGCCAGCGAGCTTAATCCCCCGAACCGGCAAGTTCATAAGCGCTCGTATGTTACCTGGGCATGATCCAACGTTATCGATGAAAACGCCCAGCCCCACATGCATGCTTTTTTCGATAAATGCGGTAAGGCTTTTCGGATTGGATAGGGCAGTAGAAGCACTCACTTCTATACTTACACGCTCCGGCGTGGGATAGCTTGCTAAATGGGTGATGAGGGTATTAGTAAGCTCTACATTGTGAAGGTCATTGGCAGTTATATTGATGTTCCAAGGGATATTAACGTCGTGAAAATAGCTGGCACATTGCACAAACATGCTCGCTGCAAGCGTATTTACGTGTTGTTCGCGCTCTATAAGGTAGAGAAATTCGCTAGGTAAAAAAGTCTTATCACCTCGGGTTATCAAGCGTGCCAGGCACTCGTAGCGCCATACTCCTTGGCTTCGTAAGTCAACGATGGGTTGAAAATAAGGCACGATATCATCGATAGAGAAATCCTCGGAAATTTCACGAATGGGCATAAACAGACCCCCTTGCTTTGAAGCAGTACTTTATCGCAGCGATGAATGCTTGAATGTGAGTTCAATGGCTACTTAGGCTCGCAATTAGAAGATGGAAAACCAATACGAGAGACCCGTGTTGGTACTATTCATAAATTAAATATAGTAGAGACTGATAAAATTTGCGGTACAAAATTCGGGGGAATTCGTTTAAATACGTGTGCAGAGTTAACCGCTTCATAAGTTTTTTACATGTAATAAAACGTTAATAGTCGCTTAAATGCCGTGCGCTAACCCTTGGCGAGCATTGCAATCTGATGTAAAGTGCGACACCCTGAAAGTATTGTGATAAGTTTTCAGGTTTGGCAACGAATGGACCGCGTCAACGCGCATTAGCCCAGCCGATGTACCGTTAAGGGATATGTTGGATAAATAGCTGCACCAGTCACAAAGTAATTGTGTCGAATGCTAGTTGGCTAAAAGGAAAAGTAAGTGTCAGGCCGGTGTCCTACAAAACCGCCTGTTGATTTCGCCCAATAAATGTAAGCGAAATGTGTGATTGTTTTAAGTATGAGGTGTGTTGAGTGGGTGAAGCGCAAGTTAGTTTAGAGCACCTGTTTAGGGTCTTTACCAAGCCTGAACACAAAGACTCAAAGCTGGCTCAAATAGAGCAGCATTTATCTGACAATATCTTAGATTTTTTGTCGCAGCACGTAGTGACAAAAAAGACGTCGTTAGAAGAAATTGAAAAAGACTTTTCAGACTCCAAGGTGCCTGAGTCACCCGAGTTTGTGTCTACTCATGCTGAAAGCTTGTTAGATAAGCTTGTTGCGCATTCAGTTAATACTTACTCGCCTACCTTTATTGGTCACATGACCTCAGCGTTGCCCTATTTTCACCTGCCGCTTTCTAAGTTAATGGTCGGGCTTAACCAGAACCTGGTTAAGATAGAAACGTCTAAAGCTTTCACGCCGCTAGAGCGTCAAGTATTGGGTATGATGCACAACCTTGTGTACGATCAGCCTCAAAGCTTTTACGACAACCATCTACACAGTGCCGCCCATTCTTTGGGGGCATTTTGCTCTGGCGGAACTATTGCCAATATCACCGCCTTATGGGTGGCACGCAACAAATTACTTGGCCCACAAAAAGGGTTTTCTGGCGTGGCAAAAGCAGGTCTAGCCGCTGCCTATCGTCACTACGACATTAACAATTTAGGCGTGATGTGCAGTAAACGTGGGCATTACTCGCTGTCAAAGGCAGTGGATGTATTGGGGTTAGGTCGCGAACAATTATTAACTGTGCCCGCGCCAAAGCAAACCCTAGATCCAGCAAAAGCCCTTCGCATTGGTAAACGTTATCAAGAGGAAGGCAATAAGCTTCTTGCTATCGTTGGGGTAGGCGGCACCACCGAAACAGGGCACGTAGACCCGCTAGACGAGCTTGCTGACGTAGCCAAAGAGTTAGGCTGCTGGTTCCATGTAGACGCAGCCTGGGGCGGCGCTACGCTGTTCTCGGCGCGCTATCGCGACAGACTAAAAGGTATTGAACGCGCAGACTCAGTGACTATTGATGCGCATAAGCAAATGTACGTGCCAATGGGCGCAGGAATGGCGCTTTTCAAAGACCCACAAAATGCCAATGCGGTAAGACATCACGCGCAATATATTTTGCGTGCAGGCTCTAAAGACTTAGGTGCTACAACGCTGGAAGGCTCCCGAAACGGTATGGCCATGATGGTGTACTCGGCGCTGCATATATTCGGTCGCAAAGGGTACGAGCTACTAATTGATCGCAGCATTGATAAAGCCAAAGACTTTGCGCAGATGATTGATAAAGCCCAAGACTTTGAATTGACGACCACACCTATTCTATCACTGTTGACCTATCGCGTTTGTCCCGCTGAAGTGCAGGAAAAGCTGAAGCATGTGAATGCTAAAACCCGAAACGCTATCAATGAGAAGGTTGACGCCCTTGTTGTTGCGGTACAAAAGCAGCAGCGTGAAGCAGGTAAGTCTTTTGTGTCTCGTACTCGCCTGGAAGCGCCGGATTACCCTTCCCAGTGTATTACCGTGTTTCGCGTAGTGTTAGCGAATCCGCTTACTAGCCATAACGACTTGGCCGCAATTTTGGCTGAGCAACACTTAATTGCGAAAGAGACTCAGGCTTGGAAAGAGCTAATGGATTTCGTTCGCGAAACAGAAACCGTTGCGTCTTAAAGACTTCAGCAGCAACAAATAAAAAAACGCCCGATACAGGCTCTGTTTAGGAGTCATGCATCGGGCGTTTTCTTTTGTAGTTCGAGACTATCCGCGAGGATTGGTATTACGCTTAATCTCGCGTAATTTGCATATTATCAATTAAGCGTGTCTTGCCCATAAACATAGCAACAAGCAGAACTAATTCTTTGTCGCTATCGTTAGCTGGTTCAAAGGTGGCGGCGTTAACTACCTGACAGTAGTCTTTCTTAAAGCCTTTTGCTTCAAGGTTACTGACCATGGCATTTTCAAGCTGAACAAAGTCGGTGTTACCACTTTCTATGTCCGCTTTTAAGCGCTGCATTTCTGCAAAAATAGCACTCGCCGTCGCTTTTTCAGTGTCTGTCAGGTAGCCATTTCTAGAGCTCATTGCTAGGCCTGACGTCTCGCGTTCAGTAGAAACCCCGTGAACCTTCACTGCCATTGATAAATCGCGAGCTAACGCGCGAATAACTTGTAGCTGCTGGAAGTCTTTTTCACCAAAAAACGCATCGTCGGGCTGTACCATGTTGAAAAGCTTGGTCACCACGGTAGCGACGCCGCGAAAATGGCCAGGGCGACTGGCGCCACAATGCGAGTCTGAAATGCCGGGCACTTCAACGAACGTCTGCGCATCCAGACCTGCCGGATACATTTCCGCTACGCTAGGTAAAAACACCGCGTCTGCACCCACAGAAATAAGCTTAGCTTTATCTTCTTCGATAGTGCGTGGATAGGCGTCTAAATCTTCGTTCGCGCCAAACTGCATGGGGTTAACAAAAATGCTTACCACCACTTTGTCGTTGTGCGCTTTCGCTTTTTTAACTAGTTTAAGATGACCATCGTGCAGGTTGCCCATAGTGGGTACAAAACCTACGGTTTCACCATTACGTCGCCACGCGTTTACCGTGCTGCGTAATGCTGAAATACTATCAACCACCTTCATAATTTACCTCGTTACTCGAAGCTGTGTTCAGCCGATGGGAACGCACCGCTTTGCACATCTTCAATATATTTTGATACGGCTTTGCGCATATCGCCGGTTTCTACAAGGTAGTTCTTTGAGAACTTCGGCATATAGTTTGCGCTGATGCCAAACATGTCGTGCATCACCAGAATTTGACCGTCGGTATCTTTGCCTGCGCCTATACCGATTACCGGTATGGTTAGGGCTTCGCTAACCGCTTTGCCTAGCGATGAAGGCACGCATTCAAGCACTAATAACTGAATACCGGCTTCTTCCAACGCTTTCGCTTCGCTAAGCAGTTTTTCAGCTTGGCTCGCTTCGCGGCCTTGTACTTTAAAACCACCGAAAACGTGCACTGACTGAGGCGTTAAGCCTAAATGGCCACACACAGGTACGCCACGCAGGTTTAAGCCTTTGATGGTGTCGCACAACCAGCTTCCACCTTCCATCTTAACCATACTTGCACCTGCAGCCATAAGCTTTGCTGCATTGGCGTAGGTTTGCTCAGGAGTGGCGTAAGACATGAACGGCATATCGGCTAATACGAAGGCGCGTTCAGTGCCGCGACGCACACTTTTCGTGTGGTAGGCAATGTCATCGATGGTTACCGGTAGGGTGTCGTCTTCACCTTGAAGGACCATGCCTAAAGAGTCGCCAATAAGAAGGGCGTCAACGCCTTGTTCGTCGAACATTTTGGCGAAGCTGGCGTCGTAAGCGGTTAAAGAGGTGATCTTTTCCCCGGCCTGCTTTTTCTTAAGCAAGCCCGATACAGTTACTTTCTTCATGACATGTCTCAGATTGATATTGTTGGTATCGTGTGGCGAACTATACGGATTTTGCCGCTAATTGGAAGAGCGCAGGCGACGAAGTCCATCCAGCGAGCAGTTAGCGACCCATGCCGAGATGGGTTTGCCATCGTGCATAACCATATTGGGCGCAATTTCAAACAGCGGCACCATAACGAACTCGCGTTCTGCCATGCCGTAATGGGGAATGATTAAGTCTGCGGTGTCGATAGTTTCGCTGCCGTACAACAAAATATCCAAATCCAACGTGCGTGGTCCCCAGCGCTCACCTTTGCGCTCACGGCCTTCTTCCAGCTCTATGCGTTGCAGCTGCTTCAATAAGCCGTGCGGCTTTAACGAGGTCTCAATTAAGCACACCGCGTTAATATAGTCAGGTTGGTCTTGCGGCCCCATCGGTTTACTGGAATAAAGTGAAGAGGTTTTAAGTACGCGGGTGTCTTCTATTTGACCTATCGCATCAAACGCGCGCAGGGCTTTTCCTTGGCTATCGCCGAGGTTGCTACCTACACCAATGTACACGTGCTCTTTATGCATCAGGACCTCGCTTCGCTGGTTTACGCTTGCGCTTACGCGGGGCACCTTTTGCGCCGCCTTCGCTTTTGCGAAGGGCGTTAAGCATGCCTTTCTGCTTACCGTTGTCAGCGTGCTGGAAGTGCGTCCACCACTGAGCTAGCTCTAATAGATCGCCACCTTCAATTTGGCCTCGGGCAAGCAAAAAGTCATAGCCTGCTCTAAATTTTGGGTGCGTGAGCAATTGGAAAGCGCGACGGCCAAAGCGCTTAGGTAGACGTTGCTGTAAAATCCAGATGTCCCGAACCACGGTAGAGAAGCGTTTAGGGATCATAATACGTTGTGTTTGACGTGCGATGACCTCGCCTGACGCAATATTAAATGCATCATGAGCATTTAAGCCAGACTCGCTTTGTAAGCGTTGTGACTCTTCTTCAACTGGATACCAGAGTAGTGCGGCATAAAGGAACGCTGGCGTAACACGCTGGTCGCTATTAATGCGCTCGTCGGTATTGGCAAGTACACGACGTACAAACTGCATTTCACGGCTGTTTTCATCTTTCAAAAACGGCGTTAGCTGAGGGAACAAAGGCTCGATTAAGCCGTATTCGTGCAGCATTAAGAAGGTTTCTTCTCCCTTACCCGATAAAAACAGTTTAAGGGTTTCTTCAAACAAGCGCGCTGGTGGAATGTTCTGTAAAAGGTTGGCCAGAGATTTAATCGGTGCAGCGGTTTTTGCTTCAATGCGCATACCAAGCTTAACGGCAAAGCGTACCGCACGTAGCATGCGTACCGGATCTTCACGGTAGCGTGTTTCCGGGTCGCCAATAAGCTCAACTTCTCGTTTTTCTATGGCGGCTAAGCCATTAGCGAAGTCTTTTACCGTAAAGTCGGCTACACTGTAATACATGGCGTTAAAGGTAAAGTCACGGCGTTCAGCATCTTCTTCAATGGTGCCGAATACGTTATCGCGTACTAATTGACCGTGAGCGTCGCGCTTTGCGACAGCCTTGCCCTTGGGAAGGTTTTCGTCTTCGTCTGACTCTTGGTGATGCCCGCGGAACGTGGCTACTTCAATGATTTCACGGCCAAACACAATGTGGGCCAAACGAAAGCGCCTGCCGATAAGGCGGCAATTTCTGAACAAGCCTTTAATTTGTTCAGGTGTGGCGTTCGTCACCACGTCGAAATCTTTTGGTTCGTGACCCATCAAAATGTCGCGTACACAGCCTCCTACCAAATAGGATTCGAAGCCAGCTCCATTAAGGCGATACATTACTTTCAATGCATTTGCGCTTACGTCTTCGCGAGATATACCGTGTTCTCCACGGGTCATAGTCCTTGGCTTTAAAGCGTTAGGAGACGAACTCTCTTTTGAAAAAGCGCGCTTAACAGATTTAAAAACACGATGAATGATGATGGTATCTCCGCAGACTATAAAGGTTCGCTATAATAAGTGGATTCATGCTGTGGAACAATAATTTCGGGTGTTTTCACTACTTTTTTCCTATCCCACATTGAAATAGCCGTCTTAAGCGCTGAATCAATATCACCAAATTCTGAGGCATTTGGAAAGGAAAAGCCTAAAAAGTGCATCACACGCACGAGATTATCTAAAGCTGATTCGTTTTTAACTGGCGCTGCACGGTTTTGTTTACTTAGTTTTCTGCCTGGTGCCACGGCAGCGACCGGCACGTGACCGTATTCAGGAGTAGAATAGCCCAGCGTGTGATATACGGCGCGCTGTAAAGGCGTGACATCAATTAAATCACACCCTCTAATGACATGGTTAACTTGCTGAAATACGTCATCTAAAATCACGACAAGGTTATACGAAAATAAGCCGTCTCGACGTTTCAGCACTACGTCTTCGGCTATTAAATCAGAGCTTGAATTAGAGGGCATAACTTTGCCCATAAGCACGTCATCAAAGGCTTCAAGTTGAGTATCTACTTTTAAACGAACTGCACAGTCCTGTGTGTTGGAGTGTACTGGCTCAGTCCGACAGTAGCCGTTATAAACACCGCCCATGGCTTTAATTTGCTTACGTGTGCAGGTACAAAAATAGGCTTTTTGTTGTGTAAGTAAGTCATCGAGAACCGCTTGATAACGGGCATGTTGTTGGCTTTGATAGATGACGTCGCCGTCCCAATACAGGCCGTGGGCTTCTAGGGTAGTGAGTATGTCTTTATCTACACCTTTAATACAGCGCGGCTCGTCTATATCTTCCATACGTAGCAGCCATTTTCCGTTATGGCTTTTGGCATCTAGGTAGCTGGCAACAGCGGTAACTAACGAACCGAAGTGAAGTTGGCCGGATGGAGAGGGAGCAAAGCGCCCTACATAGTGGTTATGCATAATAAAGGCTTAACAAAAAGCCCCATCTTTTCGGGATGAGGCTTTCTATATCAACGTAATCGAGGCTAGTAACTTAACCTTGAAGTTGTTTTTCTTTAATTTCAGCCATGGTCTTACAGTCGATACATAAATCTGCTGTAGGACGAGCTTCTAAGCGACGAATACCAATTTCGATACCACACTGGTCACAGAAGCCGAAATCGTCTTCTTCAATTCGCTTAAGCGTTTTTTCAATTTTCTTTATTAGCTTACGCTCACGGTCACGTGTACGTAACTCAAGGCTGAACTCTTCTTCTTGAGCTGCACGGTCTACAGGATCAGGGAAGTTTGCTGCTTCATCCTTCATGTGCGTTACTGTACGGTCAACTTCTTCACGAAGTTGGTTGCGCCATGCTTTAAGCAATAGACGGAAGTGCTCCATTTGGGGCTCGCCCATGTACTCTTCGTCAGCTTTTGGCTCGTACGGCTGTAAACCTGCCAGCGCTAATAGTCCTAGGGATTTTGTTTCTTTTCCTGTTGGCATCTGCCACATCTCCTACACTACGACATCCATCTTGTCCTGATTGGACCGATATCTATATCAGACTCGACAACTTCAGGCAATCAATCGTGTCTATGTAATTATTATGCTGGTGTATTGCTTTCATAAATTAGCCAGGTGTTTTTTCATTTAGCCCGCTGGCTACCAGCAAACGCATTAGTGCGTTCTCCCACTAAAACAAGGCGCAAATATGAAGGCGAAATGAAAAAAATCAACCTATTTTTTATAAAATCAAAGGGAGTGTTTGATTTAATAGGATTTTTTGTTCGTCTATTATACAGCTTGCCGCCAAAACCGTTACGCCAGCGTTTGCGGCAATCTTTACGCTTTCTGCATAAGTTGGACCAATATGCTCGGCCACTTGTACACTTTCGATGGCGGTGTGTTGTACGCAGAATAATAGATTGGTTTTTATACCACTGTCAGATAAACGCGCAAGTTCTAAACAGTGCTTCGCGCCGCGTTGCGTGACTGCGTCGGGGAAGAACCCTTTGTTTTCATCCGCTAAGGTGACGGATTTAACTTCCATATACTCAGTAACACTCTGATGTTCAAAATTTTTTCGGGTTAATGCAAAGTCGAACCGGCTATTGGCGGTTGGCGGTGTTACTTCTGCTTTCCAATCTGTGATGTCTGAAAATTCGCTTAGCACCTTGTTATCTAGCGCTTCCGCCACCAGTTTATTAGCATTGTGCGTATTAATGCCGATGAAGTGACCATCAAATGTTTGGGCTAGCTCCCATGTATACTTGAGTTTTCGATTTGGGTTGGTGGATTCACTTAAAAAGACAGTGTATCCAGGAACAGCACAGCCAGTCATAGCGCCAGTATTTGGGCAATGTGCAGTTACAATAGTGCCGTCGTCTAACTCAACATCGGCAAGAAATCGCTTGTACCTTTTTATAAGGGTGCCGCGTAATAAGGAAGGTGAAAACTTCATGTGTCGCCTTTTTTAGAATGTAGGTGAAAACACGTTAGTGTGATTCGCTAATTGATATGTGTGCTTTTGAACGAGCACGTATAGCGTATGCGCTTAGCGAACAAAGCGTATGTGGTTAGCGAACAACAAGCGCAGTAAACAAGGCGCCAAAGAGTAACAAACATTTGTGCAAGCGCAAAAAGCGCTTTGCAATAATATAACGATGTAATAAGGAATAAAACGCGATGGCAGAATTTACCGTTAGCCTTTCTAGAAACAGTGCTGAAGCAGTGTGGGGCGAGAGTGCTAAGCTTTCTTTCACTGAATCAGGTGCAGTTATTCACCTGCCTGACGACAAGCTTAATGAGCGTTTAATTCAGCAAGCGGCAAGAAAGCTAGATGGCTTAAGCCTGCCAGCAGTTACGCTAAGCGGCGATTGGCACAAAGAGCAGCAGTGGGCTTTTGCACTTAGCTTCACGCGTGCCCGCAAACCAGCGTCAATAAAATGGGCCGAAACGGCTGACAAAGAAGCGCTAGAGCAAGAATATGCGGCGTTACTATTTACCCGTCAGCTGGTAAACGAAACACCTGAAGATCTAAGCCCTGAAACCTTAGCAACCCGAGCAGCACAGTGGCTTAAGTCACTGGGTGGTGACAAGGTAACCTACTCAATGACGGTAGGTGAAGATCTTAAAGAGCAGGGCTGGATTGGCATTTATAATGTGGGCCGCGGTAGTGAACGTCCGCCTGCAATGCTGGTACTTGATTACAACCCAACAGGTAATACGGATGCGCCAGTTGATGCCGTGCTAGTTGGAAAAGGCATCACCTTCGACAGCGGTGGCTACAGCATTAAATCAAGCGAAGGCATGTTAGATATGAAATGTGACATGGGCGGCGCAGCGACGGTAACAGGGGCATTAGGGCTATCTATTTCTCAAGGCAGTGAAAAGCGTATTCAGCTTATTTTGTGCTGTGCAGAAAACCTTATTAGCGGTCACGCTTATAAGTTAGGTGATGTGCTTACCTATAAAAATGGGGTAACCGTTGAAGTGGTTAATACCGATGCTGAAGGACGTTTAGTGTTGGCTGATGGCCTTATGGCGGCAACAGAGACGGGCGCACCGCTAATTATTGATGCAGCAACACTAACCGGTGCTGCTGTGGTTGCACTGGGTTCTGACTACCATGGCGTATTCTCGTTAGATGATAATGCCCGCGAACAAATGCTTAAAGCAGCAAAGGCAGAAAACGAACGTTTTTGGCCGCTACCACTTGAAGATTTCCACGCAGAGCGCTGTCCATCGGCGTTCGCAGATACAGCAAACAGTCGCCCGATGAAAGGTGGCGGTGGTGGCGGTGCATCAAACGCTGCGGGCTTCTTATCACGCTTTGTTAAGCCAGAAGGCTGGGTACATTTGGATTTAGCCGCTGCTTACCATGGCGGGGCAACATCTGAAATGCCGGTAGGGGCAACAGCGAAAGGTATTCGCTCAATTGCGAGAATGCTGAGAGACTTCAGTGCATAAATAAAATAGCGTTCGACGCCTCCAATGGCTGTCGAACGCTACTCTACTCTATTTTTAAACGTCGCACGTTGTGCCACGTGGATGAGTAGAAGCAAAGCGAATAAAGTTACTTGAACTAACGTCGCTTCGCGCAAAAAAATAAAAAGGGCGTGACTTTGCAAAAAATCACGCCCTTTTTCTGTAAATTAGATCCCGCCTAAACGCTCGGCTAGCGTTTTATAGCGTTCAACGTCGCCACTGTCGAAAAGTGGGTTACCGTCGGTGTCTTTATCTTTCGAAACCAAAAGGCTTTCACGCTCAAGGCGCTCTACGCGCACTTCTTGTACGCCAAGAAAAGCAGCCACTTCTTTAACAGTCATCAAACTCATTGCAATATTTCCTATTTTTGGTTGTTCTTATTGAGGATTAACAGGTTCCAACGCCGAACAATGCGCAGAACAAAACGTTAAACAAAATGATGTTACCCACTATTACATCAAAAGCTCTGGAGATAAGACATTATCCAAAAGGTGTAGAAAAAGCCAATTGGGCTGTTTGAATTCTGACCGTGAATAAGGCGAAAACACCGCTTAGAAATGACAAACACTTCTCCCTACGCTTTAGTAAAGCGCACTTTCGTTATTTTTCGAGTATTTTTTGCAGGCTCTAGATAAATGAAAAACAATCATGCCTTAAAAGGTGTTTTTAACTAAGTCAGCTTGGTTTACCATTGCGCGCCTAAAACGACCATCTGTAAGAACTTTGAGTTATACTCAATGGTTTACGCGCAAACGGGCTTAGCCTCACAACCGGAGACAGTAAAAAAATGGATACTTGGTCTGCTGCCATCATGCTCTTTTTGATCATGGATCCCTTAGGTAACCTCCCTGTGTTCATGTCGGTACTCAAATCGATAGAACCAAAGCGTCGTCAAGTCATCCTAATTCGAGAATTATTATTTGCTCTTGGCATCCTGTTTCTCTTTTTGTTCAGTGGCCAATCGGTTCTCAATTTTCTGAACGTGGAACAAGAGACAGTAAGTATCGCTGGGGGAATTATTCTGTTCCTTATTGCGCTTAAAATGATTTTTCCATCATCTGGTAACCCCAGTGGATTAGCTGTAGGTGAAGAACCTTTTCTAGTACCTCTAGCTATTCCTATGATAGCGGGCCCTTCAACGCTGGCTGCGCTTATTCTTCTTGCCAACCAAGCGCCAGACAGAATGGCTGACTGGTCGATTGCGCTTGCGGCTTCATGGTCGATAAGCGCAGTGATCTTACTATTTTCAAATGTGTTCCATAAAATTCTGGGGGAGCGCGGTCTAGTTGCGATGGAGCGATTAATGGGTATGATCCTAGTTATGATTGCTATCCAAATGTTGCTGGATGGCGTTACCCAATATTTCATGCATGCCACTGGAGCCCTTTAAATGGCAAAGCAAAAACTTAATACCTTTGGGCGCGTTCGCGCCTTGGAAGGCTGGAAAGCCGTTGCATTCGGTGCTGCATTACTTGAGCGTATGCTACCCAACTACACGCTTTTCTGTGAATTAACGGAAAGTGGTGATGCAAGCGCATTGCGCAACTGTTTGAATTTGGTGTGGGAAACGTTGAAATCACCCAAGAGCAAATTCAACATTGCGGTACAGCTTGAGAAAGTTGAAGTGGCTACACCTGATACCAGTGAGCATGACAACTATGGCGTTTATCCAGCAATTGATGCAGCTATTGGTCTAGCTGGTTTGCTAAATTTGATGGCAGGCGACGATCCGCAAGGCGCAGTGGTCATCAGCAAGTTATCGCAAGGCAGCGTAGAAGCCTATTTGCTAGAAAGTGAAGAAGCCGATGATGAGACTGTAAAAGGGCATCCGCTGATGGAGTTTGAAGTTGAGGTACAAAACGAATTGCTTGATTATGTAGAGCAAGCCAAATACCCAGCGAAAGCGGCAGATGAAATGAAAGCACTTGCCTTGGAAGCTGGAATCTCCAATATTGGTCTTGAGCTTCAATGACAACGCAACTTGATCTTGCTTAGGTAAAACGAGCAACAGATCCTTAGCTCTTATGCTCAATAAAAGCCGTGTACTTAGTTAAAGGTCACGGCTTATCTCTACTCAATTGAGGCACTTCAATCGTTATCAATCAACATATCTCAATTAGCATATAGCGCAGCGCGCTAGTTTGTTTGTCTTTAATAATTTGCCAATGGGCGGGGAGAGCGGGCGTTGTTAGCGCACTTTCGTGCTCTAAATACACCACGCTACCACTATGAACAAGTTTGTTATCTTCTAGCGCAGCCAGCGTAGGTGCTACCAATGATTTCGCAAAAGGCGGATCGACAAAAACAATATCGTAAGGCGCTTGGCTGATGCCTTTTAAAATACCTAGTGCGTCCCCTTGATGAACGGTTGCTGACGCCAGTTCATTTGCTTTTAATAAGGTAAGATTACTTTTAAGCTGGCTTGCTGCCTGTTTATCCAGCTCTATAAAATCACAATGTGCTGCATAGCGAGACAGAGCTTCTAAACCTAGTCCACCAGAACCCGCAAATACATCCAAGCAGCGTGCATCGTTTATGTACGGCATTAACCAGTTAAACAAGGTTTCTTTGTTTCTGTCTGTAGTTGGCCTTAACCCTTCTGCATTGAGTACGGGTAACTTTCTACCACGCCATTGGCCACCGATAATGCGTATTTGCCCAGGACTATTTGTGCTTTGGGTTTTCCCTGATTGTTTCCCTTTTTGGGATGAATAAGGTTTTTTTGCAGAAGATGGTGCCCGAGTAGGGCGAGAAACTCGCTTCATAGTGGCTGACAATGGTATCATGCGTTCATACATTAGGCGGCAAGTGTAGCCGAAATTGCTAAGAATTTATAAGGATTTGTCCTAACGATGTCGAAACTTTTTGGCTGGTTCAGTAAGAACAAAAAAGCAGAGAAACAAAAAGCCCAAGCGGAAGAAGAAGCTCGCTTAAAGGCAGAAGCTGAAGCGCAGGCGAAAGCCAAAGCGGAAGAAGAGGCCCGCGCAAAGGCAGAGGCTGAAGCTCAGGCGAAGGCTAAAGCGGAAGAAGAAGCTCGCGCAAAGGCAGAGGCTGAAGCACAGGCTAAGGCGCAAGCGGAAGAAGAAGCTCGCGCAAAGGCAGAAGCTGAAGCACAGGCGAAGGCACAAGCGGAAGAAGAGGCTCGCGCTAAAGCAGAAGCTGAAGCACAGGCGAAGGCCCAAGCGGAAGAAGAGGCCCGCGCAAAGGCAGAGGCTGAAGCACAGGCGAAGGCCCAAGCGGAAGAAGAGGCCCGCGCAAAGGCAGAAGCTGAAGCACAGGCGAAGGCTAAAGCCGAAGAAGAAGCGCGTGCAAAGGCAGAAGCTGAAGCGCAGGCGAAGGCGCAAGCGGAAGAAGAGGCTCGCGCAAAGGCAGAAGCTGAAGCACAGGCGAAGGCTAAAGCGGAAGAAGAAGCCCGCGCAAAGGCAGAGGCTGAAGCACAGGCGAAGGCTAAAGCGGAAGAAGAAGCGCGCGCAAAGGCAGAAGCTGAAGCACAGGCGAAAGCCCAAGCGGAAGAAGAAGCTCGCGCAAAGGCAGAAGCTGAAGCACAGGCGAAGGCACAAGCGGAAGAAGAGGCTCGCGCTAAAGCAGAAGCACAGGCTAAAGCCAAAGCCGAAGAAAAGCCGAAAGAGAAAAAGTCGTTATTTGCACGTTTAAAAGAAAGCCTATCTCGTACAAAAGAAAACCTAGGCAGTGGTATTGTTAGCCTGTTTAAAGGCAAAACCATCGATGACGAGCTGTACGAAGATCTTGAAACGCAGCTGTTAGTCGCTGACGTGGGTATGGACACTACGCAAAAAATCATCGATCACCTCACCGACAGTGCTTCTCGAAAAGATTTAAAAGATGCCGAAGCCTTGCTAGACATCATGAAGCAACAAATGTCAGGCATGCTGTCTCAAGTGAATCAGCCTCTGTCAGAAGTGATGCAGGCCCATGATTCCAGTGAAGGTCCATTCGTTATCTTAATGGTTGGCGTAAATGGCGTAGGTAAAACCACAACTATTGGTAAGCTAGCTAAGCAGTTCCAGCAAGAAGGTAAGAAAGTGATGCTTGCTGCGGGTGATACCTTTAGAGCGGCGGCGGTTGAACAGCTTCAAGTATGGGGCGAACGCAACGATATTCCGGTTATCGCACAGCACACTGGCGCTGACAGTGCATCGGTACTTTACGATGCACTAGAAGCAGCAAAATCGCGCGGCACAGATATCCTTATTGCCGACACGGCAGGGCGCCTGCAGAATAAGAACAACTTGATGGAAGAGCTTAAGAAAGTGGTTCGCGTAATGAAGAAAATTAATCCGAATGCGCCTCACGAAGTTATGCTTACATTGGATGCAGGTACAGGGCAAAACGCCATTAGCCAAGCCAAGTTGTTTAATGAAGCCGTGGGCTTAACAGGCATCACGCTTACCAAGTTAGACGGTACAGCGAAAGGCGGCGTTATATTCTCTATTGCCGATAAGTTTAAAATTCCTATAAGGTATATAGGTGTTGGCGAAAGTATTGATGATTTACGCCAGTTTGATGGACAAGAATTTATTGATGCGTTGTTTAGCGAAATGGACACACCTGAAAGCTAAAACCAGCAAAGCGGTAGGGAAAAATAATGATAAAGTTTGAGCAGGTAAGCAAAACTTATCCGGGCGGACAACGTGCGCTAAGCAAGGTGAATTTTCATATTGCGCCGGGTGAAATGGCCTTTTTAACAGGGCATTCTGGCGCAGGAAAAAGCACGCTACTTAAACTTATCAGCCTAATGGAGCGCCCAACAGTAGGGCGCGTTCTTATTAATGGCCACGACCTTAACGCCATTACCCGTCGAGATATTGCCTATATACGCCGCGATATCGGCATGATCTTCCAAAGTCACCAGCTGCTGATGGACAAGTCGGTTTTTGACAACGTGGCGTTACCGCTAGTCATTGAGGGTTACACCCACAAAGAAATTCGCAAGCGCGTAGAAGCTGCGCTTGAAATGGTAGGGCTAAGAGATAAAGCGCGTTGCCTGCCTATTACATTGTCTGGTGGTGAGCAGCAGCGAGTGGGGATCGCGCGAGCAGTAGTAAATAAACCCCCGTTACTGCTGGCAGACGAACCGACCGGTAACCTCGACCCCAAGCTTTCTATGGAAATTATTCGTCTTTTCGAAGACTTCAATCAAGCGGGCGTGTCAGTACTTATTGCAACCCATGATTTAGGGCTGATTGCTCGCATGCGTTATCGCACGCTGACCCTCAAAAATGGTCAAATGATCACCGATGGCCTTACTGATGATCTTGATGGCACAAGTTCAGCCAGCAGTGAAGGAGCCTGGTCATGAGTATTTTGTTTAAAGGACGTGCAAAAGGGGCGTCTTCTGCCAAAGTGGGCTTTGTCCAATCTATTGTGATGTTCTTTGTCAGCCATGTGCGCCAAGCGCTGGCGAGTCTTGGAGAGCTGTGGCGTCAGCCGCTGGCATCTTTAATGACTATTGGGGTACTAGGCCTGAGTATTACGCTACCTAGTACGCTTTATATCATGGTGAAAAATACTGAGAAAATTACAGCAGGCTGGGATCAGGCGTCAGAAATATCTCTGTTTTTAAAGCCAGATATCAACGCGGCAAGTTCGCAACAGCTGGTGGCACGATTAAACAGCTGGTCTGAAATAGACAGCGTTGTTTATATTCCAGCGGATGATGCGCTTAAAGAATTTCAGCACTTGTCAGGGTTGGGCGATGCCATCGCCTATCTAGAGAAAAACCCACTGCCTGATGTAGTGCTAGTAACGCCAAACGAAAAACACGCGTCGCCGACGGCAGCGAAAGCACTGCTAGATAAACTGCGACAGCAGCGTGAAGTTGATATAGGTAAACTGGATATCGAATGGTTAGAGCGTTTATATGCCGTTATCGATATTGCCAGAGACTTGGTTACGCTAATAGGATTACTACTTTTCATCGCCGTTGTACTAATTATTGGTAACACCATTCGTCTGAATATTTTGAACAAGTATGACGAAATCGTAGTGATGAAGCTGGTTGGCGCAACCGATGCGTTTATCCATCGCCCGTTTTTATATACAGGCTTCTGGTATGGCCTATTGGGCGGACTAATGGCGTGGTTTGCCGTTATTATCATACTATGGTGGATGGATAGCAGCATCACTACGTTTGCCGCTATGTATCAGAAGGATTTCAACATTACCGGATTAACCGGTTCTGCATTGCTGACTATGCTGGGACTATCGGTGCTGCTCGGTTTACTGGGCTCACTTATCTCTGTGCAGCGTCATGTAAGGGAAATAGAGCCCAAGTAGTCGTAGACGTGAGTATACTTACACGCCTACAGTGCGAAATATATAAGTCACTGTATGACGTTATTGGCGGTAAGTAGGCGTGTTCTTAGTTTTGTACTTAAGCTACCGCACGGGGATAGTGTGAGGAGATAGCGCTGCGCACTCCATTGCCCCAAATGATGGCTTGGTTATACAGCATATGCAGCTGCTTCTGGTCAATATTAAGCACTTTAGCTTGTTTTATGACATTCATCCAAAGGGCGCTTTCAAAGGCGCGAACCAAAGTCATATAGCTGTTCATTTCTAAGTTCTTGCCAAGTAGTGCATCGTTAACCTCATCGGAAAGCGGCAGCTGCTTTACAATGTCTGTCATAGACTGATCAAGTAACCCTTCAAGAAGCGAAAATAAACCAACCAAAAAGGAGATGGGCGGATTATTTCTAAGACCTCTACGCTCAGCAAGTAAGTCGAAAAACTTAGCGCGAACTAAAGACATATGAATGATTTCAAGGGGCTTTTCATCGCCTAAGTTCGTTAAACTTAACAAAGCGATGAATTTCTTAATCTCTACTTCACCCATGTAATTAAGCGCGTGCTTTAGTGATGTAATTTTGTAACGCTTATTAATAGTGGGGTTATTGATAAACTTCAGCAATAAGAAGCTTAAGGTGGCGTCTCGTTCTATAATTTGGCTGATACGGTCTATGTCAAAGTCGCTGCTAGAGCTTTCGCCCATCAAATCAACAATGTTCATTTTAGACGCTGGAAGCTGTCGTAGAATACGTGCTTCCGGTTGCGAGAAAAAATAACCCTGGAAGAAGTCGAAACCCAAATCTACGCACGTTGAAAAATTATCTTGTGTATCAACCTGTTCCGCCACTAATTGCACGTTCGCATCGTGATAGCGCGGAATGTGCTTTTCAATGGTTTCAAAGCGGGTTTTTGTCACATCGACTTTCACAATATCGATAAGAGGAAATATGTCGTGTTTTGAACCCACCATCATAGGGTCATCGATAGCTAGCTTAAAGCCAAGTTGCTTTATGTGCTGGCATGCTTCGAATAGGCCGCTGGTGTTGTCGGTTGGTTCAGCCAGTTCAACCACTACCGACTCAGGGTTCAGCGATGTAGGAAAGCGGGAAATAATTGTATCTGACGAGAACGTGATAAAAGACGTTTTTTCGCCGCTGATATCATCAAGCCCAAGTGGATGGAAGTGCTCAGAAATATACTTAGCTTTCTCTTCGTTATGTTCCGGATAAGCACCAGACTTGCCATCTCTGAACAGAAGCTCATAGGCGAAAACACTTTTGCTTTTATCTAAAATAGGCTGGCGAGCTATAAACGCGAACATAATCTATTCCTGATACAACACGGTTAAGGTTATTTTTATTGTTATATTTAGAGGCTTAGCTAGCGCTACGTCACACGCTAAGGTTAGGTGTTCTTTAATGTGTCATCCAAAAGAACTGACCCTAGTCTATGATATGTAAGCGCAATCTAACAACTATTCAACGATTAATTTCACATCAACTGGCGTAATCGTAGGCTTAGTTGTCGTTCAAAGCGGCCTTATGAATGTATTTAGCCCACTTTATCGCTTCGTTGTAATAACTATGCAGAAGACTCTGTTTAACACCATACTTTGTTGCGAATTGCTGAATGCCCGTCCATTTAGCTCTTTCAAAGAATTGTGACAGTGTCAGACAGTTGCGAAGCATACCAGGGCTACCGCACAGGGCATCTTTAACGTCGTCACTAATTGGAACCTTGCTGACCAAATCGTCAATTCGCTGTTCCATCATGGCATCAAGCAAAGAAAGCAGGCCAGTAAGAAAACCTTTTAACGGGTCATCGGCATCTTTAAGCTGGGTGTAGACCAGTTCACAGAACTTAGCGCGAACAAGCGCCATTTGCATTAGCTCAGTAGGTTGACCATCGCTTAGGTTTGCAAGAGCCAGCAATGATATGAACTTCTTCACTTCTACTTCGCCCATAAAGGTTAACGCGTGTTTAAGTGACGTTATTTTATATCGCTTGTTGACCAGAGGATTGTTGATAAACCGCAGCAGCAAGTAGGTAAGCGAGGGATCTCGTTCAATGATTTTGTTTACTTCATCGAAATTAAGCTTTGCCTGGCTACTTAGCGTAAGTAACTCCATCATGGTTAGGCTGCTGGGCCCTAACTTTCTGTGCCTTACGATTTCGGGTTTAGCTAGAAAGTATCCTTGGAAATAGTCGAAACCCATATCTTTGAATTTATTGAATTCTTCATAGGTCTCAATTTTTTCTGCAACCAACTGTATTTTGTTCGATTTGAAGCGTTCGACAAGGGCGGGAATTTTGTCGTGGGGGATCTCTGTAATGTCAATTTTGACTATGCTGGTAAATGGAATGAATGCTTCCCACTTCCCTTTCATGTCGTAGTCGTCAAGAGCAATAGGATAGCCAAGACCTCGAATATGTTTGCAAGCGGCTACCAGCGCATCATCAACGTCAACGGTTTCTACAATCTCAATGACCACTTTGCTTGCATCCAGAGAGGTCGGAAAACGAAACATAAGTGTGTCGCGGTGAAAGTTAATGAAGGCTTTCTTATCTCCGGTTATCTCTTCAATACCTAAGCTTAAATGGGTAGAGGTAAGAATTTTCGAGGTAGCCTCGTCAGGAGGTATATCGGGAAAGCAGTTATCTTCTCCAACACGAAAAAGTAGTTCGTAGGCGTAAACTTCTCTGTTTACATTAAATATTGGCTGTCTAGCGACGTAAGCAAACATCAAGATCCTCTTTGCTTCACTTGCCTTACTCCTTTCCTTAAGTATTTCCCTTCCAGTCTCTTATAATTGTTGTCTGGAAAATGCTGTACAGCGGTTGTAGTGCAAAATCGATTAATTCAATCTATTATTTTCAGTTTCCAGCCAGAAAAGCAAGGTATAAGATGACATATACAAGGTTTACATACTGTATTGACGCGTAGGCACCTTGCTGACTTATCTTAGAGATAATGGAAATCTTATGTTTCGGGTAACTAGCGTGTAATAAATAAGCGTTGGATTTCATACCAGTGAGATTAGCCTTCACTTTGGTATGTGTAATTAAAGTATAATGATGTAGTGGTTAAATGACCGACCCAAAGGCACGACGCCAGAAAGTGCAGCGTGTCATTTGATGTGAAGTCGATAGTCTAGGCTTAGTGTTTGCGGTGAATGCATTCGTAAATGGACCGCAAGCTGTAGAGTTGAACTTTTTTTCTTTATTTAGGTCTTGATATTGTAGAAACTGTCACTATAACTACATATTGGTTAGACTTCATATCTTAATTAGGTCTCGCGCAGCTTCGGTTACTTTGCTAATATGAAGCGGCAATAAATGAGGTGAACAATGAGCAACAATTTGCAATCTATGGCCCTGTCAGTGCCACACAGCGGTAGCATTGAAGGCTACATCCAAGCTGTAAGCAGCATTGATATGCTTAGCGCTGAGGAAGAGCGCGAGTTGGCAGTGCGCCTTCGCGAAGACGAAGACTTACAAGCCGCTCGTAAGCTAGTAATGTCACATCTTCGTTTTGTAGTGCACATTGCAAAATCTTACTCAGGTTATGGCTTACCACAAGCCGACTTAATTCAAGAAGGTAACATCGGTCTGATGAAAGCCGTTAAGCGTTTCGACCCAACGGTGGGCGTACGTTTGGTTTCTTTCGCGGTACATTGGATCAAAGCAGAAATTCATGAGTTTGTACTTAAAAACTGGCGAATAGTGAAAGTTGCGACAACCAAAGCGCAGCGCAAACTATTCTTTAACCTTCGTAAGGCGAAGAAGCGTCTTGGTTGGTTTACTCATGACGAAGTGCAAACAGTAGCGAACGAATTAGGCGTGAGTACAAAAGAAGTGCTTCAAATGGAAGCGCGTATGAGTTCTCAAGACCAAGCGTTCGATTTAACTGCGGACGAAGATGAAACAGGCAATTTTGCGCCAGTTCAGTATTTAGAAGACAAATCTTCAGATGTTGAAACTGACGTAATCAACAACGACTGGGATACAGCGGCGAGCAAGCGCTTGTACTCAGCGATTAAAACGCTAGACGAGCGTAGCCAAGATATCATCGAAACTCGTTGGTTAGCAGACAACAAGATTACTCTGCAAGACTTAGCTGATAAATATCAGGTTTCTGCAGAGCGTGTTCGTCAAATTGAAAAGAACGCGATGAAAAAGCTTCAAGCAGCTATGGTCGCGTAGTACACGCAGTGCATAGCTTACAAATAGCTTAACGACGAAAAAAGCGCCTTAACGGCGCTTTTTTTATGAGTGGATTTTTGTTCTTAATGACGGCTCGTACGAATTAGTGATGATCGCTAATCCGTAACGCTACTCTTCTTCATTTTTAGAGGGAGGAAGTACGTAGAATACCCCTTCAAATTCCGCCACAGGGGTGTCGCCATCTAAAATTGCCACACTCAGCTCAAACCTTGCCTTGTTGTCGTTCTCTAGCGGCTTGAACTTTCCAGACAAGGTTTCAATATTACAGATTGCCCTTGGCTTCATCGTGATGGGTTTATGGTAATGAATATCACCATCGCCCAATACAATGTCACCGTCTAATCCACGCTCTTTAAGCTGCAAGTAAATCATGCCCCAGCCAGTTAGTGTAGCTAAAGAAAAAATACTGCCAGCAAACATAGTGCCGTGAATATTGATGTTTTTGTTTAATGATGCACGGGTTTCAAGCGTGCGGCCAGTGTACTGGTAAAGCTTAATTCCCATGTGCTCGGTAATAGGAATGGTCTCAGACCATGTCTCTTGCAGCGATTTACACCACTTAGGGTGAAGTACTAATGTGTTGTTTTCAGTGAACTTCTTGACCATTTGTTGACGTTTCAGCATGCCTAGTTCGTTAGGCGCTTCACGCTCAACTTCAAAGCCACATGCGCTAAAAAAGTCGATAGATATTTCGCGGCTGTTCGTTACAGCGCGCTCGGCGCCCAAGTCTTTCGCAACGTTTTCGAGTGCGGCCATGATCATTTGGCCTAAGCCCTTGCGTTGATGGCCTGGGTGAACCGCAATATGACGAATTTGTGCCTCTTCGGCTGTGTTCAAATGCACACGGCCGCAAGCTACAATTTCGCCATTTCGGTTAGTAATAATACGGTGCTCTGCGACTTGTTCATATTCGTCTTTTTCAGAGCCTGGAGGGAAATTCCATGGCTGGCGTAAGTGTTCCCACCGAAAATGAAAATAGGCTTCAAACTCGGCATCGCTTTTTGGTGTGACTACCTTGTACACAATAAACCGGCCTTCTTAAATGAATGAACGAGTATTTAAACGTAAGAATACATGCGGTACAAGCTTAATTATGTAAGCAAGTTTGGGATGCTGACGAAGCGTACGATTTTACCCGCTAAACGCTAAATTGAAAGGTGACGGGGCCGTCATTAATTAGGCCTACTTGCATATCAGCGCCGAACTCGCCAGTGGCCACCACCATACCTTTATTTTTTAGAGACTGAACGAACTTTTCATAAATGGCTTGGCCGTGTTCTGGCGATGCGCCGCGTGAAAAACCAGGACGATTACCTTTCTGCGTATCGGCTACGAGTGTGAACTGAGAGACCACCAGTATTTCGCCTCCCACTTGCTCAACATTTAGATTCATTTTTCCGTCTTCGTCACTGAACATGCGATATCGACAGAGCTTATTTGCTAGTTTCTCAATCTCCGCGTCACCGTCTTCTTTCTCTACACCCAAGAGCACCAGCATGCCTTTACCAATTTCGCCGATAACATTACCGGCAACGGTGACATTGGCTTCCGATACGCGTTGAATTAGTCCTATCACTTTGACGACTCCTGAATAAAGCGAGACATGTCGCGGGTAGCACGGCAGAGTGCGTAACCTATACTAGGCTCGGTAGTACTGTGCCCCGCGTCGGGGATAATTTGTAGCTGACTTTGAGGCCACGCTTTGTGAAGTGCCTCCGCCGCTTCTGTTTTGCAGATCATGTCGTAACGACCATGTACAATTGTTCCAGGAATATGACTTATTTTGCTAATGTTTTCAAGAATATAGTTTTCGTCTAGGAAGCATTGGTTAGATAGGAAATGGCATTCCAATGTGGCTAAACAGGTGACCAGCTGCATAGGGTAATTAGTTGTCGAGTCACCCACACCAGGTGGTAGAGTTATACGAGAAAGTCTCTCTTCCCATTGGTACCATCTTTTAAGCGCTGAATGTCTTAGTACATCATTGCTAGAACGCACCATTGCACTATAGAAATCACACACTGAATTAGAGGTCACAGGCTTAGGCACATCTTTTGTAAATTTCCGGTAATACTCGGGAAATAATTGAGCTGCACAGCCATTTGGCGATAAAAACCAATCCCTGTCTTCCTGTCGAGCTAAAAATACGCCACGTACAATGAGTCCTGTCACTCGCGGCGTGTACTTTAACGCGTAGAGCAGGGCGAGTGTCGAACCCCACGAACCGCCAAACAAGAGAAATTTTGGAATTGAAAGGTGTGTACGCAATGCTTCGATATCTTCAACATTCGACCATGTGTCGTTGTTTAGCGTGTCAGCGATAGGCGTAGAGCGGCCGCAACCACGTTGCTCATAGCCGATAATGCGATACTTATTGCTGTCAAAAAAGCATTTGTAATTAGGGGGTAAGCCTGCACCTGGGCCTCCGTGAATAAAGAGCACAGGGATGCCGTTTGGATTACCACTTTGCTCGAAGTAAAGCGAATGCCCACTTCCCACTTCGATAAATCCATTTTCATAGTAGGTAACATCGGGGTAAAGTCGTTTCATTTTGTTTCTGCGCGTTGTGTGAGTGCCTGTTTTAGTTTAGTTTATTGTTATACAAACGGTTGCGTGCTGACTGCTTTAACGCTGTTTATGCTTGTAAAATAAGCGATAAATCTTAAGTGTATACTATAGAACAAGTGTCATTACGTGCTAGCTAATCATATTATAGTCATAAATGCGAGGAGGTTTATATGGCAGGTCAAGGATCGGGCGGTAATGTAATCGCCGCAATTTGTAACTTCTTTATTCCTGGTTTAGGTCATTTGGTTCAAGGCAGAATACTGGGCGCGCTGTTCTATTTCATTACCGTAGGCGTCTGTTATGCCCTGGCTGCGACCGTCGTTCTTGCTATCGTATTCTGGCCATTAGGTGCTATTTTGCATTTAATCAGTATTATAAGCGCAGCGCGCTTTAGAGGTGGAGTAACCGCATGAAGCTACTTGCATCAGCATTTGTTGCTATCCTTGCCCTTAGTGGGTGTCAGTCTGCATATTACGCAGCATGGGAAAAAGTGGGCGTTGAAAAGCGTGATATCTTAGTAGACCGCGTTGAAAACGCGAAAGAATCACAAGAGGACGCTCAAGAGCAGTTTAATTCGGCGCTTGAGGCATTCAGCGCGGCCGTTGCATTTGATGGCGGTGAGCTTGAAGATGTTTACAATCGATTAAACGGTCAGTACGAAGATAGTGTTGCCGCCTCGGAAGAAGTGAGTTCACGTATAGACAAGGTGGAAAGTGTAGCTGAGGCTTTATTCGATGAATGGTCTGAAGAGTTAGAGAAGTATGAGAACGCATCGCTGAAGCGGGATAGTGCGGCGAAGCTTCGCGAAACTAAGCGTCGTTACTCTTCACTAATGACGGCTATGCGCAAAGCGGAAAGTAAAATGCCGCCGGTATTAAGCGCGCTTCAAGATAATGTGCTGTACTTGAAACATAACTTAAATGCCAGCGCGATAGGCGCGCTGCAGGGCGAGCTCTCTACCATTGAGAACAACGTCGCTCAGCTTATCAGACAAATGAATTCTGCTATTGCCGAGTCTGATGCGTTTATTTCTTCAATGAAAAACTAGCTTTTAAGCAGTAATAAATAGAAAGGGAGCGAGAAGCTCCCTTCTTTATTTTAAACCTGTAGGGCTGATTATTCTTGAGGTACCTTGCGGGGTTCGTTTTCTGCTTTTCTGTTTTCAAACGCTTCACCTAGGCTGCAGGTAAATTCAGCACCAAACAGCACAATTACCCACGACAAATACACCCACAAAAACAGAATAGGTACCACCGCAAGCGCGCCGTAAATAAGTTCGTACGAAGGAAAGTTCGTAACATAAAGCGCAAAGCCTGACTTGGTAATTTCAAAAGCGATAGTAGCCACGATAGCGCCAACCAGTGCGTGACGAGCAAAGACTCTTCTATTAGGAACCACCATGTATAAAATGGTGAAAGCAAGCATGGCTGCGCCGCTTGGTACAAGACTGAGTAAGAAGGTACCAAGACCTGGTGTGTATTCTTCGGTGAATGCCGCTAATCCAGTTAAATAAGAACTGACCACCACACTGGACCCGATTAACATTGGACCAAGAGTGATCACCATCCAGTAAATAGCAAAGGTATACACAATAGGTCTGTCACTTTGCGTACGCCAAATTCTATTCAGGGTTTTATCTACGTTTGATATAAGCATTAACGCAACGAGCAGCAGCGACAAAATACCAATAGCACTCATTTGTGAGGCATTGCCTACAAAATCGGTCATGTATTTATGCACCACATCACTGGCGGTGGGAACAAAGTTGCTAAAAACAAAATGTTCGAGCTTGCTTCTCACAGATGCGAAGGCAGGAAAAGCCGACATAATGGTAAAGGTCACCATGATAAATGGTACTAAAGATAATAAAGTTACATAGGCTAAGTGCCCAGCAGAGATAGTAATATTGTCTTCTCTACAGCGCTTTATGAAGATGTTAAAGAGATCTCTAACCTGAGGAGTAACATTGTTATATAAGGCTTTAACCTTGTCTAAATCCACTCAATTTCTCCTGACGATACCGTGTAAATGGTAAACAGCGCGGTTTTATCTATGCGTACTGTTATAAAGCATCGATAGTTCATTACATGTTATATCAGATGGTAACTGCGGGCGGCCTTGGTGGCAAAGTTTAATGCAGGCTTTATACAACAAAGGCGCATTGACTGCGCCTTTTGTGGAGTACTTCATTAAACAACGTAAGCACGGTCCTGATTGTCGTTATTTATTAAGCGCCTGAACGCACGCCGAGCATGTGGCAGATGGCGTAGCTCAATTCACTACGGTTCAAAGTATAGAAATGGAAGTGTTTTACCCCTTCTTTAGCGAGTACTTTAACTTGGTCCATAGCAATGTTAGCGCCTATAAGATTACGGGTAGCTTGGTCGTCGGCATCAAGGCCGTCAAACATCTTGTGCAACCATCCCGGCACATGAACATTTGTGAACCCCGCAAATTTCACCAGTGTTTGGTAGTTGGTTACCGGCAAAATACCCGGAACGATATCTAAGTCGACACCCGCTGCGGCTGCACGGTCTCTAAATCGAAGGTACACACTCGTATCGAAAAAGAACTGGGTTATCGCTTCTGTGGCACCTGCTTCTGCTTTGCGCTTAAGGTTTAGTAAATCAAACTGCGCATTTGGTGCTTCAGGGTGCTTCTCTGGATAGGCAGCAACAGAAATATCAAAATCGGCAACGTCTTTTAGCAAGGCAACAAGATCAGAGGCATACATCTCTGTCTTTTCTACTCCTGGCGGTAAATCGCCACGAAGCGCAACAATACGGCGAATGCCTGAATCCCAGTAGTCTTTAGCAATTTGTTTAAGTTCATCTCGGCTAGCATCAACACAGGTCAAGTGAGGAACCGCCGCGACACCGGTTTGCTGCTGAATGCGTTTTACAACGTCGTGGGTTCTGTCACGCTCACCGCTATTCGCGCCGTAGGTTACCGACATGTAGCTTGGCTTTAGTGGCGCGAGACGTTCAACTGACTTCCACAGGGTCTGTTCCATGGCTTCCGTTTTAGGCGGAAAGAATTCAAAAGATACATCAATATCACGCAGTTCCGACAGGGACTGGTTTAATGCATCGATACCTTGTGCGTAAGAAACCATGGCTTTTTCTCTCAAAAATGTATTCTTATAGACGTTTAGACGTCTAAATTAAAGAATATATGTCTAGACGTCAAGAGGTTTACACTGCTCAATTGACCTTTTCGTGAACTTGTTTAGAATTTCTCTTCATAACATAAAAAAGAGTAGACCGAGTTAGTACAATGGCAGAATGGAACGGTAAATATATTCACCCCTACGCAGAGCATGGCAAGAAGAGCGAACAGGTAAAGAAAGTCACTGTCTCTATACCTATTAATGTGCTTAAGGCGCTTACTGATGAGCGTACTCGCCGCCAAATCAATAATCTGCGTCACGCCACTAATTCAGAACTGTTGTGCGAAGCATTTTTGCATGCGTTTACCGGTCAACCATTGCCTAACGATGATGACCTGCGCAAAGACAATCCTAATCGCGTACCGGCTGAAGTAAGACGTATTATGGAAGAAATGGGTATTGATCCAAGCTTCGAAAACGATGTGTCGGAAGACGACTGATATTTGGTATTAAAGAGAAACGGCGCTTTGTTGTAAGTTATTGCTAGTTGATAACCTACAACACGGCGCCGTTTTTTATGTACTTGTATTCTCTAAGCGCACCTTTTAGCAAATAAAGGTTGGGCACTAGCCCCTCCATTTTTTTGCTTTATGCGCCAGAATTTTATTCTTCTGGGCTTTCAGGCACGCGTGCAACGCCAGATTCAATCGCAGCCTTAGATACGGCGGTAGCAATACGCTCGCATAAACGCGGGTCCATAGGTTTAGGAATAATGTACTCCTTACCAAATGTCAGACTAGTACTCTTACTGGCAGCTAGTACTTCTTCTGGTACAGGCTCCTTCGTGATAGCACGAAGGGCTTCTACTGCCGCTACTTTCATTTCATCGTTAATGGCCGTTGCACGAACATCTAGTGCTCCACGGAAAATAAACGGGAAACACAGTACGTTGTTAACCTGGTTAGGGTAGTCCGAGCGTCCGGTAGCCATAATAAGATCTTTACGTACTTCGTGAGCAAGTTCAGGCTTTATCTCAGGGTCTGGGTTAGAACATGCAAATACAATTGGGTTTTCAGCCATCAAGGCCAGTGTTTCTGGTGGTAAAACATCCGGTCCTGACACACCAACAAAAATATCCGCGCCTTCCATTACATCTTCAAGCGTACGCTTGTCAGTATTGTTAGCAAATAGCTTTTTGTGCTCAGTTAAGTCTTCGCGACGAGTATGGATAACGCCTTTTCTGTCTAGCATATAAATACGCTCACGCTGGGCACCACACTTTATAAGCAGTTCCATACAAGCGACCGCTGCTGCACCGGCACCCATACACACAATTTTAGCGCTCTCTATGCTTTTACCCTGAATTTCCAGAGCATTAAGCATGCCCGCTGCAGTAACAATAGCGGTACCGTGCTGATCATCATGAAATACCGGAATTTTACAGCGCTTAATTAGCTCTTGTTCAATCTCAAAGCATTCAGGCGCTTTAATGTCTTCTAAGTTAATGCCGCCAAATGTGTCAGCGATATTCGCTACTGTATTAATGAACTCTTCGGTTGTACGATGCTTCACTTCAATGTCAATGGCATCCAGGCCAGCAAAGCGTTTAAACAGAAGGGCTTTACCTTCCATAACAGGTTTCGATGCCAGTGGGCCTAGGTTACCCAACCCTAAAATCGCGGTTCCGTTACTGATAACGGCAACCAGGTTTCCTTTACCCGTGTACTTATAGGCGTTATCTGCATCTTCAGCAATTTCTCTGACCGGCTCGGCAACGCCTGGGCTGTAGGCAAGAGCAAGGTCATCGACGCTATCTGCTGGCTTAGATAACTCTACGCGGATTTTTCCGGGTGTGGGTTTGGCGTGATAGTCGAGTGCGCGTTGTCTAAAATCTGACATGTAAAAAGGTATCCTTAGATGTAGGGTTCATCGGTGTTTTCGTTCACGCTCTGTAGCTATTTTATTGTCGTTATAGTTATAGGTAGATAAACGTAAGCGCGTTACAACCAAGTAATGACAAAAGTGATTATAAATAGTTGTTAGCACTAGGGCTTGTTGATCTTTGTTTTACAGCAATCATCAATAGGCCCCAAGGTGGCATGTGGAAAAGCAGACTAGGCGTTAACCTTTACTGATTTTGTTCACATACCTTAATGGATACAAGCCTCTGGTTTATGTACCCAAAAGCGCCATAAGTCTTGAAAGCAATGCATTATTCACAGAATTAATGCTCACTATCAAAGTGCCGATCGCAACTCTAACACAGCCAATCACTGTGTACATATCTGATCAGAATTCTCATATACCAATGTAGGTTAGGCATACTAATTAGACCAGTAAAATGGGGCTATAATTACCATTCATGCTATTTATTTTTACTTGTTGTAACATTCTGTAGGTCTATTGTGTGGAGGATGAAAACAAAGCTATCAAAGGGGTCTACGTTCTCATAAATGCATTGGACAGAAACCCAAATCAGGAAAATGGAACGAAGGGATATACCTCGTTAATTCTCCATCTAATATTTCTGATAAAATCCTGTGAAAGCCCACTCAAAATTCGCGCTGAAGGCGAGGATATGACAGAAAGAAAACTAATAACCGTGCTAACCGATGTGTGCGAAAGCGTAAAATCTACCAATAATGGATTTGTTTGGCTAACTCACGTAGGGCATTGGAGAGCGCCGCAAGTGATTGCCGTGTTTAATACTGAGCAGGAGAAGCAGCGGGCGTTAACTAATGGTTGGGATATAGACTTCATAAACCAAGTGAATATTGCTTTGGCGTCAATTAAGTCAGCACCCGTTGGTATTTATTTTGATAGCGAAGAAGAGTGTAAGAAAGTGAGTGGCGGCAATTGGGACAGGCATTTATCTAATGTTAAAAACCTTCACTGAGTTCAGGTTACGCTGAATATTGTAAATTAAGCTAAAAACGTTTTCAGAAAGGCGAGTTGCAGGGCTTGTTAAACTGGCTAGGTACTGGCCTGACGTAGGACAACGGCGGTAAAGCGCTGTTTGGCACACCTTGTTTGTGTGAAGCGTGAATTTTAAGCAATAAAAAAGCGCCATAAAGGCGCTTTTTTTCGAACTCGATATCAGGCTTACTTTTTGCCCAATGCACCGAAACGCTTCTTGAAGCGATCAACACGACCACCAGTGTCAACGTTACGTTGCTTACCAGTGTAGAATGGGTGACATGAAGAACATACGTCTAGGTTGATGTCTTTACCAAGCGTAGAGCGAATGTTCATTACGTTACCACATGAGCAAGTTGCTGTGATTGCTTCGTATTTTGGGTGGATATCTTGTTTCATTGGGTTACCTCACATAATAAGGCCGTATCGCTATACAACCCGAAGTCGCACACCATACGTTACTTAATTCAAATGATAAGTTGTTCAAAGAACAGCCTATCGCAAAAGAGCGGCGCATAATAAAGGATGGCAGGGCCTTGATCAAGCGGTTTTTGGCCAAATGCTAAACAAGAGAGCTAGGCAAGGTAGCCGTATAAAAAGGTAGCCGTATAAAAAGGCCAAACAAAAAACATTCTTTTTATGCTTAACAGTAAAGTATGTTTAAATATTTGTCTTTCAAGGCTCGGTCAGATGCTCAAGTGGCAAAATCATGCGCTAATAGCAAAATGTGTAGCTAGCTGTTAGCAGCGCAAACTGCTGTAACGTATAGGTCTGCAAGAAGCCTCAGTATAATTAGTTTCAACATAAGAAGCTTAGTAAGCGCATTACGCGCTTTAACAATCGTCAAATAAGGTAGAACCTTCGCAATGGCCTTTATCCAAGTTGCCGTGCCAGTGCCACTGCGCCAACTTTTCACGTATACCCACGATAACGCACTAAGTGCGGGTGTAAGAGTAGTTGTGCCTTTCGGTCCGCGCAAACTTGTGGGCGTAGTTGTTGAAACCCTACACAAAACTGAAAGCGACATTGAAAACTCCAACAAGCTAAAAGCCATTGAGTCGGTACTGGACGATAGCCCTATTATAGATGGGGTGTTATTGAAAATGGCCCAATGGCTGTGGCAGTACTATCATCATGCGCCGGGTGAAGTGCTACACGCCATGCTGCCTGTTTTATTGCGCAAAGGCGAGTCAGCAGCGCCAACACCCCAAGACATGTTGATGCTTACCGAAGAAGGTAAGCAAACGACTGCAGACACGTTATCGCGGGCGCCTAAACAACAAGCCTGTTTTACTGCACTGGCCGGTGGTGCCTTATTAGCGTCCCAAGCGCGCAAGCAGTATGGCGCACCTGCGGTCAAAGCACTTGTCGAAAAGTCATTGATAAGCATTGAAGAAGTTGCGCCTGAATTTAAGTCAGGCAGTTGGCTTGCCTCGTTATCGGTGTCTGAAAAGCCAATTCCAGATACTGAGCAATCGGTTGCCATTGCCGCACTTAATCGTCAGCAGGGCAATTTCGCTGTAAGTTTGCTTGAAGGGATTACCGGTAGCGGTAAAACGGAAGTGTATCTTCAAGCTATCGAACCCTTGCTGCGTGAAGGGAAGCAAGTGCTTATACTTGTGCCAGAAATTGGGCTGACGCCGCAAACGGTGTCACGCTTTGAAAAGCGCTTTGGTATTGCAGTGGGCGTTTTACACTCTCAGCTTTCTGATAAAGAACGGTTACATGTATGGCAGCGAGCAAAAGCAGGTGAACTCGGGATAATCATCGGTACTCGCTCGGCTATTTTCACCCCGCTGCACAACCCCGGCATGCTGATTGTGGATGAAGAGCACGACGAGTCTTTTAAACAACAAGATGGACTTCGCTACCACGCCCGTGACTTGGCAGCTATGCGGGCTAAGCAGCACAATATTCCTCTTTTATTAGGCAGCGCCACGCCCGCACTCGAAACACTTAATAATGCGCTAAGCGGTCGCTATGCCCATTTGCAGTTAACTAAGCGAGCGGGAGGGGCGAAAAGCACGCATCAGCATGTGTTGGACGCGCGTGACCAACCCATTCACTACGGTATTTCGCAAGGCTTGCTAACGATAATGCGCCAGCATATCAACGCGGGAAATCAGGTATTGGTGTTTGTGAATCGCAGAGGCTATGCGCCAGCGCTGCTTTGCCATCACTGCGGCGAAACCGTCATGTGTAAGCGTTGTGACCGCCCTTATACTGTGCATAAAGCGCAGAACCGTTTACAGTGTCATCACTGCGGCGGCATGCGCTCAATGCCATCAAACTGCGAAGCGTGCCATCACAATGAATTAGTTACGGCGGGTACGGGCACCGAGCAAGTCGAGCAAGGGCTTGCAAGTTTATTTCCCGGTGTTAAGCAGGTACGAATAGACAGCGATACCGTGCGGGGCAAAGACAAACTGCATCAGACGCTAGATGCAATAAACCGCCAAGAGTACCAGCTGCTGGTAGGTACCCAAATACTATCAAAAGGTCACCATTTTCCGCATGTAACCTTAGTGGCGGTGCTAGATTGTGATGGTGCACTTTTTAGTGCCGATTTTAGAGCACCAGAAAAGCTCGCTCAGCTTGTAACTCAGCTTGCTGGAAGAGCAGGGCGCGCCAGTAAACCTGGTGAGATGTGGCTGCAAACTCACAACCCCCATCACCCTTTGCTACAAGATTTAGTGCACAATGGCTATGGGCATTTCGCCAGACACGCTTTAATGGAGCGAAAAGCGGCAGGGCTTCCCCCATTTATTAGCCAGTTTGTCATTCGCGCAGAAGCGACCGACAGCAGTTTGGCCTACCGCTTTTTACAAGACAGTAAGCAAGTATTTCTCCAGCAGCATGCCATTGAGCTAAATGGCCCGTTTCCTTGTTTGATTGAAAAGCGGCAAGGCAGGTTTCGGTTTATGCTGGTATGCAGCCATGAAAAGCGTGCGCCGCTTCACAATGCGCTGCGTTTGGCGCTGCCATTTTTACAGGCGTTGCCACAGGCAATGAAGGTAAGGTGGTCGATAGATATTGATCCTACCGATTTCAGTTAGCTTGTTGGGTTGCAATACGTTAAAATTTCTGCAGGATTGAAGTGCAGGAAAGCTGCTGCTTCATAAAGATTTGGTATATGACGTTTTCTTACGCATACAAACAACGATAACAAGTAGGAATATTGCCGACTATGGCTCAACGCGATTATGTCTCTCGTGGACGCTCTCCTCAAAAAAAGAAGCCTGCTGGTAAAGGTAGAAAACCGGCCAGAAGCGCGCAATCAAATGCGCAATCTAACGCCCCGGTTTCTGGAAAACTTCCTATTGTGCGCCTTGTTGGCGTATTCGCATTGGTGATTGGCTTTGGTGCATTTTTGTGGTCAATAAAAGACAATGTAGAAGACGACGTGGATACACAAGCTTCACGACCTGTGGCTCCTACAGAAGAGACGTTACCTGAGCTTCCTGAAGAAGAATGGGAGTACATTAAGACCCTTCCAGGATATGAAGTAGAAGTTGAGGTCAAAGAGCAAGAAAAATCTGACAAACGCTATTTAATGCAGTGCGCCTCGTTTAGAACCCGCGCGCAGGCTGAAGAGATGAAAGCCAAAATTGCATTCCAAGGTTTAGAGGCGCTTATCAGACACAGCACTGGCAGCAACGGCGATTGGTTCCGCGTTATTCTGGGCCCTTACGAGTCTAAGCGTGATGCAGAAAAAGCCAAGCACAGTCTGCGTAAAGTGAACATTGCGACATGCCAAATTTGGTACTGGAATTTGTAGCAGATTATTGTAGGTAACACTTAATGCGGTGCATACGGCGCTGAAATAGCGCGTAGAGAAAGGATGCGTTTACAAGGAAGTATCAATGTATTGCCATCACCGAACAACCAAATTACGCCGCTTATAGCATAGAAGAGCTTGAGGACGTTCTGGAAAATATTGATAAGCAGGCCTTTCCAGAACGCTATCAGGCAGCAAAAAATGAGCTCGCTGCTAAGCGGGCAACGCTGCCACCTGAGAATGATACGGATAGCGCCCATCAAGATGAGCATTTTACTCGACCTAAGTGGTCTGAGCTTCATCCAATAACACGTATCAGTAACGGCGCTTTTTTAGTACTCATTGGCGCAATGTTCGTAATTGTTTTAACCGATTTTATTGTGATCAATTCTTGGCTAGACAATTCGAATTGGGCCATCGTACTTCTCACTGTTGTTTATAGCGCCTTTTATTACCTCACTATTTTTGTTGATAAACGATACGCGCAGTATGTAACTAAAGATTTGCGTGGAAAAATGACGTTATTTGGCATGCCGCTATTAGCCTTTTTCTTGTGGTTTAGTTTTGTTGATACGGCATTGCCCTACACGCTTCACTTAGCGTCCGATAAACAAGAAACAGAAAGAAAATTTGCTTATGAAAAAGGAAGCGGCTCTAAGCACTGTCGACATCCACTTTTGCTAAAAGAGAACGGTCCCCTGTCTGATGGGCGCTTATGCTTAAGGGAAAGTGAGCACAAACGCCTACCGAATAAAGGATGGGTGTATGTTAAGGGCTACGAAAGTGGTTTTGGTTTTGACATTGAAGGGTATCGATTTCGCTAAATTTCAACCATGAATGCCTGCGTATTAATCACTTCAAATGCAATTAGCCCAAGCAAAATGAGATTAACCAAAACCGTTACCCAATAAACCCTCATGAATGCCGATTTACTACGCTTATGCTCATACCAGTCCCTTCGGGAAGGTCTGGCAAGCTTCCTAGCTTCATTCTGGGAATTTGAAAGGGAACAGCCATTCCTGCATTCCCACGCTTTGCTAGGAAACTTGCCAGCGCCTTCTGAGTGGGCAATTATCTATGCGGATTGGTATTGACATCTGTTGGGCTAGCAATGCACCAGGCCAACCTCCCAATAGGCTTAATATATGCAGTTTTGCTTCTGAAACTCGCCGTTTTTCCTTTTTTGCAGCCGATTTGTCTATGCCGTAAAACAGTATGGTAAGCAAACTTACCGCGCCATAAACGATAGGTACTATAAACGGTAGCCGACCTGACAATGTAAATAACGCAAGTGCACCGGAGAAAATACTCAGTACGATAACATTACGTTTTCTTCGCGAGGTTGGCTTATTGGCGCGTAAACGTTTTGCTTTGTGATCCTTGAGTAAGCTGATGTTGCAGGCGCGGTGATTACCATTTCTATCCTGCTCAACTTCATAAACAATAATGTCGCCATTAACCGGGCGCCTAGAGCGTTGTTTAAACGCTTCGATATGAGTAAACGCGCGCGTGCCTCCACCGTTAGGCTCTACAAAACCATAACCTTTAGCATCGTCCCACTGTTGAATTCTTCCCTGATACTTCACTACCACTCCTTTAAAACCATTATGTAGCGTCTTCATTGTTGCTACTTTATCTGTGCTCTATCACCTAGGCATTATTTCACTTGGCCATAGAGTGTGTTGGCGAGAGTATGCACTCAATAAATGATGTATTCAATAAGCACCGTATGCGCTAAGCCCATATAGTAGGCAGCTCTGAGCGCACATTCTTTTGTCTTACCCTTGAAATTAAAAAGCCTTCCCCCACTTATTTGTTATTGAATTTGAACGCTGCTGCCTTTGCTAGACGAAAAACGCAGCAGCGCCCAGCCAAACGGGGAATTAACGTGACAACGATTGTATCTGTACGACGTGGGAATCAAGTGGTAATGGCCGGTGACGGACAGGTATCACTGGGCAATACCGTAATGAAAGGTAATGCGCGCAAAGTGCGCCGTTTATACCACGACAAGATTTTAGCGGGCTTTGCTGGTGGCACGGCCGACGCATTTACGCTGTTTGAGCGCTTTGAAGCAAAGCTTGAAGCCCACCAAGGCCATTTGACCAAAGCGGCGGTAGAGCTTGCCAAAGACTGGCGGACTGACAGGGCGCTTCGCAAACTAGAGGCATTGCTTGCCGTAGCAGACGAAACCGCATCGTTTATCATTACCGGTAACGGTGATGTGGTGCAGCCAGAACAAGATCTTATTGCGATTGGCTCTGGTGGTAACTACGCGCAAGCTGCAGCTACTGCACTACTTGAAAATACAGAGCTAAGCGCGAAAGAAATTGCTGAAAAAGCACTGACCATAGCGGGTGATATTTGCGTATTCACTAACCATAGCCAAACGGTTGATGTACTAGATTACTAAGTAATAGCTGAGTGCTGTTATCGGCTTGCTGTCGCTCGTATGAATTTGAGTACAGCAAGCGCTGTTAGAAAAGGGTTTATTCATGTCTGAAATGACACCAAGAGAAATTGTTCACGAGTTAGACCGACATATTATTGGTCAACAAGATGCCAAGCGCGCTGTATCTATTGCACTTCGAAATCGCTGGCGTCGTATGCAGCTTGAACCTGAGCTGCGCCAAGAAGTTACGCCAAAAAATATTTTGATGATTGGCCCTACGGGTGTGGGTAAAACTGAAATAGCCCGCCGTTTAGCAAAACTTGCTAACGCGCCGTTCATTAAAGTTGAAGCGACTAAGTTCACTGAAGTGGGCTATGTAGGTAAAGAAGTTGAGACCATCATTCGTGATCTTGCTGATATTGCGGTGAAGATGACGAAAGAAAATGAAATGAAAAAGGTGAAATTCCGCGCAGAAGAAGCTGCGGAAGAGCGCATTTTAGACGTTTTGCTGCCTCCACCAGAAGATGCATGGGGTAATAAGGAAAATGTTGAAGATCGCGGTACGCGCCAAGCATTTCGTAAAAAGCTTCGTCAGGGCGACTTAGACGACAAAGAAATTGAAATTGATGTGGCACTTCCGCAGGTGGGCGTAGAAATTATGGCGCCTCCAGGTATGGAAGAAATGACCAATCAGCTTCAGGGCATGTTCCAGAATTTGTCGGGTTCGCAAAAGAAAAAGAAGAAGCTGAAAATTAAAGAAGCGTTCAAACTACTTATTGAAGAAGAGGCTGCACGCCTTGTGAATCAAGAAGATTTGAAAGAAAAAGCCATTGAGTCGGTAGAGCAGCACGGTATTGTGTTTATCGACGAAATTGACAAAATCTGTAAGCGTGAGGGCAACTCGTCGGCCGATGTGTCTCGCGAAGGTGTTCAGCGTGACTTGCTTCCACTTGTGGAAGGTTCAACGGTATCGACAAAACACGGCATGATTAAAACTGACCATATCTTGTTTATCGCTTCGGGCGCATTCCAAATGAGCAAGCCGTCTGACCTTATTCCAGAGCTTCAGGGTCGTCTTCCAATTCGCGTTGAGCTATCTGCCCTTAAAGTCGGTGACTTCAAGCGCATTCTTACCGAGCCGAATGCGTCATTAACGCACCAGTACATTGCGCTAATGAAGACAGAAGGCGTGGATATTAGTTTCGACGATTCTGGTATTCAGCGTATAGCCGAAGCGGCATGGCAGGTGAATGAGCGCACTGAAAACATTGGTGCCCGCCGTTTGCACACCGTGCTAGAGCGCCTTATGGAAGACATCTCGTTTGACGCCTCTGAAAAGAGCGGTGAGTCATTCGTGATTGATGCTGATTACGTTAACAGCCACCTAGAAACCTTGGTAGATAACGAAGATCTGTCGCGCTTTATCTTGTAATTTAGCGCTAAGTAGAAGTTTCCCCGTTAGTTGATATGTTCAACTAACCCTTCTACATGAACAAGAATTAAAAAGCCGACGTTAAGTCGGCTTTTTTACCATTCTACTTTTTCCCAATGGTCTTCGACTTCTTCAAGACGAATTATTTTTGCAGCTTCTTCCGCTTGGGTATTTGCTAGTAAATCAAGAAAGTAACTTACGGGATTATTCTTCTCTTGGCTTTCCATGTATAAGGCTCTTAAGGCAGCATCTGTTGTCCGTGGAATTTTTGTTTGACCTTTCTCATAACGCGCAATGGTCTGTTCATCAACACCAAAACGATTCGCCAGCATTTTTTGAGAAACATTTAGTTCTACACGTAAGAATTTAAACTCATCATGAGCAAGAGGCTTGTTGGTATTAACAATTGTCTGTGCTATCGCACTATGAAGACCGTTCATATCGTCAATGCTTGTATATTCTTCACCGTCTACAACTTCAACGGTAACACCGTTTTTCAGGTATACATTTGATAACCCGCTTTCAGTGTAATGGTACATTTTACCCTCTCAACTTATCCATACAGTAATTAGAAATGACATTGGACTATCATGATGATTTTTAAGTGCAACAGTGAGTTCGATAACTTTGCCCGCAGCTAAACCTTTCAAATTAAATTTCCAGTCTCCAGAAATATCAAGATATGGCCCCTCTCTAAATACTGAGTGCTTACTTTTTAATAAAGTGATTACCTGACCTGTAGTGATTCCTCGCTCATGCATGCGCTGTTTAACATGTTTAGTCCACCGAATCCGGTGAGTATAGTTTTCTGCGAGGTCATTCATTATTTTTCTGGCAGTTTCCTCTGTAAGAGGGAATTCATTAATTCCTTGGGGATTGTGATTAACCATGAATGCCTTTTGAAATTCATCCTATCATATTGATAGGTTGTTGGGGTATTGTCAATGATTGCGTAAAGGCTTCTAAACAATCGCAAATTTGTTTTGGAAACCCAATTAGCCTCTAAACGTCCTGCTTGCTACTACGAAGTCTTTACCAGCAGTGCTACCAATTTTTCTGTTATATCTAGACCGGTATCGTTTTCTATTTTCAAAAAATTAGGGCTGGGGTTGGCCTCTAAAAAAAAGTATTTTCCCTTCGCACTTTTACGCCAGTCGATAGCACACCAGTGCATACCTAATGCTTTGCATATTTTGATAGCTAACTGCTTAACGTCGCTGGGGACTAGGGTTACCGATACGCTCGCATTGTCGTCATTCCTGTAATCTAATTCACTTGAGTCGATTTGTACGCTGAGTACGTCATTGCCAAGCACATAGCTTCGTACATTCACGCCTGCAATATATTTTTGAAAGGTAACAGGGCGTTCACCTAAAAGCGCATTGAGTAACGGGCGCATGTTTGGTTGTTTATTCACAAACTGCGCAGTTCGACCGCCGCGTACGGGCTTGTAAATAACGTCTCGCATATTGTTACAAAACTGCGAAGCAACCTCGGGTGCATTGCCAACAAAGGTGTAGGGAATATGTGCTCCTAGTTTACCAGCAATACGCGATTGATAAGGTTTACACTGGTGGCTTCGAACAGCGTCGATAGAGTTCACCCATTTAATATCGCTATAGCTGAACCAGCAAAGTAGCGTACTTGCTCGCTCTTGCTCAACCCACCCTGCGTTTTCTAGCAAAGTAGATTCACTATCATGAGGTCTATCACCTTGTGTTTGAGCATCTGCACTGGCATCGTTTTTAGCATTATCACTAGGGGCTTTTAGCGGTATGCCAGGTAGGTACTCATGCCAATAAGCGGCCTGGGTATTCGAGAACGTGACTCTAGGTTGGTCGCAAAGTGAAGGCGAATTGAAATGAATTAGCCCGTCATCGAAGTCAGGGTCGTAGCTGATCTTCCACGTAGAACCAAAATGTTGTGTATTGGCAAAATAAAAGGGCGTGTTATTTTGGTGAAGTGCTTTGGCTATATGTTGGATCTGTGGGTCTTGTTCACTGCCTAGTAGTGCGACGTGCATTTGCATTCCTTGCTAGCGTTGTAAGTGTTCAAAGAATCTAGTAGCCCTTAAATCAACACATGGGATACTGCCTAAACCGTATCCATGTGTTGACTTTGATAGGCGGTAGGTTACGACAAAATATCAGGTAGTTTGCCGCCGCCTTCACCAATAGCCAGGGTTATGTAAACGGGCTCTTTAGGTGTTGGAGCGACTACCGGCACACTTTCACTTAGGCGAGCTCGTAGGCCGCCGGATACCTCAAATAGCTGAGATTCAGCAACGGTAGCAAGCTTAGTATTCGCTGGTTGGTTCTGAGTTAATGGATGGTTTTTCATAATGTACGCTCCTTGTAGTGGCGTGGTGAGTAATGAAGTGGACACGCTTACAGCGAAGCCACTTCTTGGTAAAGGGTTCTAAAACAGCAGGCAATAAGCACAGAACGGTTGCTAATGTTGAGCTTTTTGTAAATGTTGGCGCAGTGAAATTTGACGGTCCTTTCACTGATGAATAGCTCTGAGGCAATAACCTTATTTGAGCGTCCTTCCATTATTTTGTGTGCAACTTGTAGTTCGCGTTTTGATAAACAGTCAATGGGGATAACGCTGTTCCGGGCGGTAATGCCGTTCGCATCTATTTGCATGCGTTCAGCTGCTGTCATCAATACTGCGGGTTCTCTGATTTCATGTGTTTTCATAGTGTTTCTCCGTGTTTACCTGATGTTGCGCTTCCTGTTACTTCAGTGGGAGGGCATAGATGTAAGTTGCCGTTTTCCAGACGATAAACCTTGTCTGCCATGGCAATTGATTGAGGCCGATGTGCCACAATAATTCGCGTCATATTTAGAGACTTAAGGTGATGATTTATCTGAGCCTCGTTTTCCATATCTAGGTGACTGCTTGCTTCGTCTAAAAATAAAATGTCTGGCTCTTGGTAAAGCGCTCTTGCTAGAAGCAGGCGCTGTTTTTGACCACCACTTAAGCTGCTACCCATATCACCGACCAAGGAGTGGTATTGCATAGGCATTTGCATGATTTCTTCATGGATACAGGCAAGCTGAGCGACGTAAACCATTTTCTTGAGATCGGGAGCTTCTTCAAAACAACAGATATTTTGCGCGATGGTGCCGCTTAAACAGGTATCCTCCTGAAGCACTGACGCGATGACTGGGTTTGTAGAGCTTGGGTGTTCGATATTGCCTTCTGAAACAGGGTACAGTCCCATCAGGCACTTAAGCATTGTGCTTTTTCCACAGCCGCTATCGCCTGTGATTGCGACGATCTCTCCGCTATGTACCGAGAACATTAGATTTTTAAACACCCACGCATTGGTTTCACTGTAGCGATAACTGAGCGCCGTCGCTTTAAGCGCTACAGGGCGAGTTTTGGCATCAAGAAGCGAGGGCGTACTTGCGCCATCAGGTGTTAAAACGTTAGGTGCAAGTGAGTTGGACGTGGATGAGTTGGGGACGTCTGCATTGCTAAAATGAACGTTTTGTTTTTCAAATGTATCGTCCTTAGTTTTTAACGACAGAGGCTTCTGCTGTGATGGTGTAAGTAAAATGTCGCTTAAGCGGTTGAAGTGAACACCTAACATACTAAGCTCAATCAGCTTGTTAACTACGCCATCTAATGCGCTGACAAAGCGAGCTTTGTACGCCATAAATGCCAGCAGCATCCCTATCGAAAGGGTTCCTTCCATAACCAGGCTGGCACCAATATACACAACGACCAAATTTTCAGCGCCAAACAATAGCTGATTGGTCAGTGCGCTGCCTATGTTGATTTTTCCAAGAGTGATGTCTTTGTTTAGCGTGGCGACAAGCTTGTTTTGCCACTGCCCGTGGCGCTGTACTTCTTGGCTGTATACGCGAATAGGTAGGATAGCGCGTACGCTTTCCATAAAGTGACTTTGTTCTAATGCTGCAAGCGCAATGCGTTCAGTTGTAAGACGTTTAATAAACGGCAGCAGTCCAAGACGAACGGCGAGGTAGGCAAGCATGATCGCCACTACAACCAGAGTGAGTTTGGGCGAATATAAAATCATTACTGCTAGTGTGATCACTGCCATGAGCCCGTCTAACAGCGCAGTAACCAGGCCGGTGGTTAGGAACTCACGAATACTCGCCAGTGAGCCAAAGCGGGATACCACATCGCCAATATGTCGCTTGTCGAAGTAGTCCAAGGGAAGCGATAATAAGTGCTTAAATACCGACGCCGACATTTGAAGCTGAAGGCGAGACGACACCGACAGAATAACGAACTTTCTTATCCCGCTAGTAAAAGTTTCTATTATTAGTAGCAGGGCAAACCCTATTGCCAGCGCTTTCAGTAATGCATCGTTGTTGTAAATCAATACATCATCTACGACTGTTTGCATGTAATAGGGTGAAGCAAGTGCAAATAACTGCAACACAATCGATAACGCAAAAAGGGTTAGAAGATTGCGCTTAAACCCTGTTGTTCGAGTGAAGAATTGACTAAGACCCAAACGTGGCGCGGACTTCTTGGGACTAAATGTGTCGCTAGGCGTGACTTCAAGTGCAATACCGGTAATGTACTTCGACGCCTCAGAATAAGTGAGTTTTCTTTCTCCAAGCGCGGGGTCGTGAATGGTAAGGGTTTTTCCTTTCACTTTAGTTAACACAACAAAGTGATTCATGTTCCAATGTAGAATTGCAGGGCAAGATAATTGCGCTAAGTGCTCCATTTCTATCTTGATGGCGCGGGTTTGGAAACCCAAATCACTTGCAATGCGCATTACGTCTTTTAACGTAGTGCCTCGTAGCGACACAGACACAGTCTGACGTAGAGCATTTAGATCACGTTTATCAGAATAGTACTGCGCAATCATAGTCATACAAGCAAGTCCACACTCAGCTGCTTCGCTTTGCAGTACAACGGGCACACGCTTTTTTGTATAAAGGATTTGCGTTGAAAGTGGGTGTGTAATGTTCATCATGATTACAGCTTCCCAGTAATGCTATACAGTGGTTCCATTAACCACTCCATCAACGTACGTTGACTTAAATCTACGTCTGCAGAAAATGTCATCCCAGCTTTCAGTGAAATATTGTTTCCATAAGCCAATATTTCTTTTGTATTTAGCGTTGCAGTAACAAGATAAGCGGGTTCACTAATAGAAATAGGGATGTCGGTAAGCTCACCAGGTAGCACCAACGAAGGTGAAATGTTCACTATCTCGCCTGACTGCACACCAAATTTTTGATAAGGAAATGCGTCGTATCGAATATGCAGGGCTTGGCCTTTGCGTAAAAATCCAGCAGACCGCACGGGAACTGCAATACGCGCTTGAATGTCAGCATTTTTAGGCAGTAAGGTAAGAAGCGGGCGAGAGCTATCGATGGTATATCCCGCCTTTACTTGAAGGCCGGATATCACGCCATTGTGAGGCGCATAAATCGTTTCTTCTGCGTTACTCTTGTGACTTACTATTTGCTGCGTGAGATCGCTCAAGGTGTTCTCCACGTTTGCCATTTCATTGGCCTGCTGTTGAGGCAAAGTGGCAAGTTCATGGTGGAGAGCAGCGATATTCGCCTTTTCGTCATTTTGGTCTTTTTGGGCCAACGTAAGCTGTTGTTCGGCGGTCAATCTTTGTAGCGTATGGTTTTCATAGTCTGCTTGGCTAATGTGCCCTTGATTAAGTAAGGTTTGCGCTTTCTCCCACTGCTTTAGTGCTAGTGCCCACTGGGTTTGCGACAATTCAACGATGGCGTCTAAAGCCGTTAATGCCCGTTTGGCTTGGCTTAGTTGTTCTTCTAAGCCTTGTCGCTGCGCTCTATGCAACACATCAAGACGTTGAATACTTTGACGTGTTCGATGCTGCTTTGCTTCAAGCTCAGCGAGCAACTGCGTGCTAACTTTATTACCTGATGCATCATCGCTACTGTAGTTGATCTTAATTAGCGGCGCGCCCTTACTCACTAATTGACCTTCACTGACCAATACATCAAGCACTTTGCCGCGCCTTGCATCCGCATAGAGCTTAAAAACGCCATGACTGGGTTCCAGCCATCCACTCACTGATGCCTTTCGTGCGTAGCTTCCCGTATTTAGATAAATAATCACTGCCAAAATCCAGACCACAAGCAGGCCAGCTATTGCAGAATAAACAGGTTTTGGGGTCATTAAAAAACGTCCATCAACAGCATTTGATTGCTCATCAATGACTTCCTTTCTAAACAGTCCTGTTCTCATCTCCATTCCTTTTTTGTTTATGCATTTGCGTTGCAGTGCTTATCTAACTTTGTTTGGGTCACGTTAAAGGTATCTGGCCGCCACTTCCGTTTAGGCTTTTTCTCCTTGGCATCACAGTCCTTGACGCCTCCGTTTTGTTACTACCAGATACCTTGTGGTCAACATTACTGCGGTGACGGTGTTCACTTTAGGTGGGTTGGGAACTTGATGAATTACTGCTAAGGTCTATATTTCAGTAGCACACGGTTTCACTGGTGTTGGCGCATTTTTGAAAGCGGCTGGCTCAAATTTAGAAGTGATTCAGACACAAATAATTGCCAGTAAAATACAAAGAAGTCATAGAGCTGTATAAAGAATGTGCTATAAAAAACAAAGGAATATGAAAATAACACGGTAAAAACACACAGAAGGAAGCCTCATGTTTGTGCCCAGCATACTTTTAAAGCAACTCTATACACGCGCAAGTCTTACGAAGACAGATAAAGGCTTATCTTTTTCTCTGAAAAACAGATTGAAAGACGCAACCATTAAAGAAGTAAAGTGGATATCTCTTGATGGCGAAAAAATTCCAGAGCATAAAATTTCACTCCAGTTAACTCCCGACTCCAGTATTTCCATAGAAGCATTAAATAAATCAGACGGAGAGCCCTTTGGCTTGCGTCAAACCATTACCGTGCATTTAGATATTGATGAAGCGCCGTGCCCAGAAAAGCGAAAACTGGGTATTTGCTTTTCTGCTTCGCCTTTTGGAAAGCTTAAATTTGAAGTGGAAGACAATATTACTGCGCCAGGACAACGCAGCGCTTTTATTCCTCGTGACGACATGGATGACTACGGCGAAAGTATTATAAAAACACGCCAAGAATATTTCGAAAGCGCCACCGGAAAGAAAATTGATCACGTAGGTAAGTACTCAATCGACCCACAAGCGCTTAAGGGGAATATTGAGCATTTTATTGGCGTGGCGCAGGTTCCTATTGGTATTGCAGGGCCGTTGAAGATAAACGGAGAGCATGCACAAGGGGAGTTTGTCGTGCCGTTAGCGACTACCGAAGGTACGCTGGTGGCATCGTACAACCGAGGCATGAAGCTGCTTAACATGAGCGGTGGCGTAACGGCAACGGTCGTCGACGATGCTATGCAGCGAGCCCCTGTATTTATTTTTGAAAATGCACGAGGTGCCAGAGATTTCGTTAAATGGATTAAAGCAAACTTTGAAAAGATTAAGGAAGAAGCAGAAGCGACCTCAAGTATTGCTAAGCTGACGTATATCGACCATTTCCTATCGAACAAATTTGCGTTTTTGCGTTTTAACTTTAAGACCGGTGACGCAGCGGGTCAAAACATGGTTGGCCGTGCTACCTTCGCAGCATGCGGGTGGATACTTGATCATTATGAGGGGATAGAGAATTTCTACCTTGAGTCTAACTTTGCTACAGACAAAAAGGCCTCTCAAATAAATATTATGCGTACCCGTGGTAAACGGGTGACAGCTGAAGCCACTATTAAACGCGAACATTTATTAGAAGTAATGCGCGTAGACCCCAAACAGATAGATTATCACGGCCGTGTAGCTGGCGTAGGATCTTTCTTATCTGGTGTGAATAACACGGGTCTGCATTCACCAAACGGTATTACTGCTATGTTTATCGCCACAGGGCAGGATGTTGCAAACGTATCTGAATCGTCGGCGGCAATGATGTATTCAGAATTAACAGGCGACGGTGACCTGTACGTGTCTATTACCATTCCATCGCTCATCGTAGCGACGTATGGCGGTGGTACAGGAATAGGTACACAGCGCGAGTGCTTAGAGTTGCTGGATTGCTACGGGCGAGATCGCGTGTATAAATTTGCAGAAATTGTGGCGTCCGTGGTGTTGGCTGGAGAGATATCACTAGCATCAGCCATTAGTTCGTCAGACTGGGTGTCGTCACACGAACAGTATGGCCGAAACAGATAAAACCTTGGCCAACGAGGCGATTCATCGGCCAACAGAGACTAAAAATATTGGCCGATGAAAGCGCCTCGGTTTCGCTTCGCTACCGCCTGCATAAATGCACTAAAGCGCTGTGCGTTTCCATTACTTCGGCTAAAGCCTACGCCGTGTATACGAATAACAGGCTGTCCATTGGCACCTTGGTTAGCTTGGGTAATCTGACTTACAATCTGATCTAAATTCGGCCTTTGATAATCATCACCAAACACGTAAAGACTCACGCGCCCCTTGGTGTTTTTATACAGCTTGATGGCTTTAAGGATCCCCGCTTCAGGCTGACTCGCCCCTCCTTTAAAGCTCTTCATTTGGCTCATTGCGGTATCTCTCATTGTTTGTCTGTCATCTAGCCATTGCCCAGCTCTACTGGAAAACATAAAGCTTCCGTCAGCAGACATAATCTGAAAACCTTTCATTTTAGGATGGTTTTTTAAAATGTCGTTTACGATGGTGATCACGCGATTCCAACCACTGCCAGAGGACATGGAACCCGAGTTATCGATAGCAAAAATAACGTACTCAGCATCGGTGGGAATTCCACCAACATCATCGTCAGGGGTATCTGTCGGATTCGGCGTATTTAACATAGCGGTTGCTTGGCGTATTTCGTTACGCAGCGACGAAGCTTTGTCTTTCAGTTGATTAATGGTTTGTTGTGCGCGTGGTATCGATGAGTCTAAATTGTCTTTCTGTTCCGTGACGGAAGCCGTTTTGCTTTGTGCTGCTTTCAGTTCTTGTTGCTTATCTGACAGTGCGCCTTTGAGCGTTTCCACATCAACTTGAGCCTGTAATACCTGGTCAATAAGAACGCTTACGTTACTAGGGCCGCGCTCGGTGTCTTCAGTACCGTTTTTGGCCAGAAGCACCAGCATAACTACGGCGCCGAAAGCACAGGAAATTATGTCGAGAAAGGCAATGTTGAATACCTCAACGGGGGCTCGTTGAATTTTGCGCATTAAGGCCACTCCGGAGCAGGTGATAGGAAAGTGCCGCTTGTTGCGCGGGTCCATTCCCAGTACATAGGTGAAGCAAAAGGATCGCCCTCAATGGGCAGCAAAATCACATTGTAATGCACGCCTTTCTTAGCGCGCTTAACGGTTTCAACAAATAAGGTCTTACGGCAATCTGATGAAATTGACTTTTTACTACTAATGAAGCTTTTGCAGCTCATAGGTAGTCCGTCACCCAAGGTAGGAAGGCCATCGGTGACAATATACACATCGGTGATGTTTGGGTTAGCTTTAAATAAAATGCTTAAACCTTCTTGAAGATTTGTTCCTCCATTGGGGACGACAGCACCGAGGTCTTTAACTATTGCGTTCATCGAACCGCTGACTTTGGCACTATTTACATCACGAAGGCCTAGTGTGGTAGCGGTGTCTGAAAAAGTCACTACGGTGACTCTTGATTCTAAAGGGACTCGCGCGAGCATCCATTGGGCTACCCGTTTGGTGCGTATCCACTTCGGCGTAGAGACCTTCTGGCTATCACTCAACGCTAACTTGCCTAAAATATCCACCAAGTTGTCGCCCATCATTGACGCACTTTTGTCAATTAGCAGACCTATTTCCGGGCCCTCTATTTTCATGCCAGTGATGTAGTTCTGTTCGCCGGTACCTTGCATTTGAATGTTGGCTGACTTTTCTACTTCTTTAGACAATGCGGCTAGCTGGTTTTCAAGATCAGCCACTACTGCCATTTCTGTAGAGATATCTTGCAGTAGTTTTGACTGGTCTTGCGTTGTATCTGCTTGCGCTTGCTGAGCATCGTCTTGCTTCGCTGACTCAAGGGCAATTTTATCGTTTAATTCGTCAATCGACTTTTTGAGTTTTTGTTGTTCTTGCTCTGCGGCGGCGAGTTCCTGCTCTAATTTTTCTTTCTCTTCAGTTGGTGTAGGTGTAAACGCTTTAAAGTCGACCAGAATGAAAATAAGAATAACCGCGCCAAGGCCACAGGCCATAACGTCTAAAAACGCCAGGTTAAATCCGTCTTCGGCTTTACGCACTTTAGGCATTACTGTCTCGCCTAATTAGTTGTGAAGGTGTGACAGAAGGTGGTGTTCACAAGACTCTTGTGTGCGAATTACCATAGTGTCTTGGCGACCATTTAACAGGTGCATTAACAACATTAATATAAGCGATATAAAAAGCGCGACGAGCGTAGAGTTGAACGCAACGCCCAGCGAAGCCGTCATTCCCGCGATATCACCATCTAGGGCTGCGTCTGCTTGCGCAAGGGCTGCGCCAATACCGCGAACAGTGCCAACGAAACCAATCGAAGGAATAGCCCAGATTATGTAGCGAATCACGTTATTACCACTTTCAAGCTGGGCAGCAATATTTTCTACCGAAGCGTGGATTGCATCGGCAGCATGCTGCACGTTCTGTGTGTTTTTAAAGCGTCTAATGCAGTTTATCCACGTGCTGTATGCGGGGGTGTCGCTATAAGATGAAGACGAAAGCTCATCTAACGCTTTATCTACATTTAGTGGCGTATCTTTGTTGTGCTCAGGCAGTAAGTCTCGTGAGTAAATCTCTTCTTCATCCAGCAGCTTCCAAAGTTTGTAAACCATTAGGAAAATGCAAAACAGCATCAGCGAGATACAAACCTGTTGCTCGATATCTTTAAGAATAACCCAGAAAGAGGATAGGGACGCTGTGCCAGCCGTTGCCATGACTTTTTCGGCCGCGGGGCGAATGACACCGGCAAATAGGAAATGTACCAAGGCAAATATAAATAGAAAGACCCCGCCACTTACAAGAAAGCTGGGGTTCATTGACAACGTATTCTCTTTATTCATCATCATTCCTTGATAGTTAAATGTTAGTTGGAAAGTCTTGCGGCGAATCTAACGATACAAAGTACGCACTTGCGGTGCCCGCAATGGCCAACAATACTGCAGCAATGATCAGTTTCTTTTTCATATTAATTCTCGTATCTCGCTATGCGAAAGCCTATATCGTCAGCAGGTTCAGTCTCACCGCTGCGCGCGCTTGCGCGAATATTTTTAAGCCGACCCGTTTGAAACGACGCGCCTTTTACTACGTGTTTACCTTGTCCAACAGGGCCTAGGTAGTCGTCAAAAGTACCAGACTGGTTTGATGGTGAATTCTGGTAAACATCGTGGACCCACTCACGCACATTGCCATCTAAATCGTAGAATCCACCGCGTTCAGCTTTGAACGAACCAACAGGGGCTTTGTCGACAAATCCGTCATCGTAGTCTTTTAAAATGAAGGTCTGTTTCCCACTTAGCGATGCATCAGCGAAGTTACCTTGTTTATCGCGAAGCCTAAACTGATTACCCCAAACAAAGATTGTTGGTGATGCTCGGCGATTCATTTTTGCAACGAATTCCCACTCGGCTTCCGTAGGTAAACGATAGCCTTTCGAGGTTTTATCAATACCCGTTACTCTGCCATTTTGAACAACATAAAACGGTGTTAGTCCTTCCTTCTCGCTTAGCCAATTTGTAAACGCAACCGCATCACTCCACGAAACATTCGTGATCGGTAGCTTGCTGCTAGGCCCTTTCCCTGCGAACGCGGCGAACTGCGCCTGAGTAACCTCGTGATTAGACATCCAGAATTTACGCGAAAAAGATACGTCTCTTTGCGTTTCATTGCGCTGGCGATCCTTTTCGTTTGCAGGAGAGCCCATAGTGAAGGCTTTGGGTGTAACAAGCGAAAGTTGAATACCCAGTGTATTTGCAAAAAGCGGCTTACCTTCACGCCGTCTTGCTTCAAACTCTGTAAGCATATCAGCGTGCACTTTCACCGGCTTGTTTGCGCTAGGTGTAATAGTCTTGGTAACACTGCGATATCCTTCACGTTCGAATGTTACTGTGTGCGGTAAAGCTTGAAGCGTTAAATTAAGCGGCGTTTGACCTTTAGGTGAACCGTCGATGAAAACTTTTGCACTTAACGACGCGCTTATATTCACTTGTCCTCGCTCTTCTTGAAGGTTGAAGGTAAGCGCTTTGTTCTCGCCGGGAGCTAGCGTGATCCGCTGGCTTTGTGAAATGAATCCGGTTTTTTCATACTTGACGATATGTGGCGTATTCGCATCCACACGAGATTTTGTATCAGTCGGTTTATTATTTACTGTAAGTACGCCGCCTTGAGGGTCTGTCGAAACTGTTATCTGTGCTTGAAGGGGTTGAAGGTTATAGTTTCTTGTCGGGTTAGGGCGTTGGCTAGTGACTACAATGGTGTCTTCCAATGGCTCTAGCCCTGACTTCGTCACGACAATTTCGTACTTACCGCCATTCATATTAATAGAAAGTGGCGTGACACCCATATCTTTACCGTCAAGGGAAACATTGGCACCAGAAGGGCTTGAGTTTATGCTAATTGCGCCCTTAACTGGAGAAAGTGAAATAACTTGTTCAATTTCCTGCGCGATATCTGCATCAAATTGGATCTCACCCGTTTCATAATGCGGATGACTGGCGCTCGCTCTGTAGCTGCCCTTTTTTAATTCCGTTACGTAGGTTCTCGATACCGCTACTTTTTCAGCGTTTAAATGCCAGGTTATTTCACTCAACGAAGGGGAGGTTGATAGGGTGACTTTTGCCGGTAAAGGAACGAGCGTAACATTAATAGTGCTTGGCGAGTTGTTGTTAATAACAACCGTGGCGTCTTGATATTTTGGGGCCGAAACCTGGACTTTGGCATGGCTACCAAACACGTAAAGCTTGTCACTGATGAACATCGCACTACCACTTAAAACAGCAAATTGCGGATTTTGTGCTGCACGTTCTGGAGAAACCGCAAAGGCATAACCTTTGGTTAGAAACAGCCAGCCAAAATAAACAACGAGAACGGCGGCCAGTCCTATTAATGAAGCTATAGCAACGCCCTTTCTTCGCTTCTTTCCTTTGGCAATGGCGTCATCAATACTGCTCACTAGATAGGTCCTTATACTTTTTCAGTACATACAACATGTACTGATAGGTTGGTGTCTGACGGTGAAACAACAATCTCTTGAATGGTTGAGCGATAACCTTCGCGGCTCCCTTCAATGCGATATGTACCAGGTTTCAGCTGAATGGTTTTTGTTTTTACTTCCCCCACGAGGCCTACTCCAAGTACCTTAATATAGGTATCGTTATCCGACGTTATTGTTACGGAACGGGGCTGATTGATATTGTCGATCACTTGCTCAAGTGAAGATATTTGGGCACGCAGTTTTGCGCTCTTTTCTGCATGTGAACCTGCTCGCGCAATGTCTTGCAGGGCTAGATTTCTGACGTTGTTATCCGATAAACGTTCTGGCCGCCTTTGGTAAGCGCTCAAGCTTTTTTCTGCATCGAGTATGGCTTCGGCATTTTGTTTTGCCTCAAGTAAAGCAGGGCTGGCTGGAAAGCTAGCGAGGCCTTTATTAGCTAGCAGCTTTACGGTTTGCCATTCATCTGCGCTGACAAACAAGGCGACTTGATTTTCAATTTTCTGCTGCTCTTGTGAAGCAATTAAAGACGCGAGCTTTTTACTAATGGTGGCAAGCTCACTGCTTGAAGCTTTTAGACTTTTGGCGTCATTGAGGAATTCTGCGGCAGCAGGGTAGTCACCTTGCTCGATAGCTCGATTTGCCTGAGCTAGCAGCGTATCAAATCGGCTGTCTTGCAATTGCCGGTTAATAGCATCAAGTGCTTGCTGTGCGTCTTTACGGGCAGGATCTAACTGTACTATTTTTGCGTACGCTTCGCGCTGTTTGCTGATGTTGTTCTCGACCTTACCAATGCGTGCCTGCTCGTAGGCGTCTTGCACCTCGTCAAATACATCAATGCGTTGCTGCAAAATGTTAGCTTTTTCGAAATCAGGGTTTATCGTTAACGACGTTTTGTTTAGGTTAAACGCGCTTGAAACATTCCCGTTATTGAAGGCAAGGAGGGCGTCTTCATAAGGTTGAGTATAGGCGTTTTCGTAGTCAGTATTTATTGTGTCAACTGAGCTCTTTATATCATCCAGTGCATTTATAACTGCGCTGTAGTTGGACGCGCCATATTCATTAAACGCAGTATTCAACTTGCGCTCAACTTCACTCGCTTTTTCTAAGAACATCTGGGAGTGTGAAACGCGACTAACCAAGTCGTTTACACTTTGTTTTGACTCGCTAAGCGCCATTTGAAGGGCTTTTCGTTCTTCTGCATTAACTTCCACAGCGGGTGTAGCTTTTGCGGTTTGGGGTACTGCCGTCGTGTCATCCGTGGCGTCCGTAACGTTCGATGTGACAGTAGGCATATATGAGATAAGGAGCACGCCTGCGACGCCTATCAACATGACCAGTGAAAAACCGAGCAGTGACTTTTTTATGAGTGCCTTTTTCTTTGCTCTGCTTTGCTCTATTTGTTGCTCAACGCTTGGCATGCGTAACCCTTTACTCTCTAACTTAACAATAGAATAGATATCTTATTTAATGGTTTTGATAACACCAACGACTGGGCTTATAGCGCAGTCATTGGTGTGGATTCCATGTCATAGATATCTTTAAGGCGAGCGCGAAGCTGGTAGTATTGTTCGCTTGCTGTGCCTTGAAGCTCAATTCGTTGATTGTCTATTTCAACAATTTGATCGGCTACCTGAATATCAAGGTTTTGACCCATTTCATCGAATAGATCCCGTTGGGCGTGAAGCTCTTTGTTAGTTTTGATTGCTTCGCTCAGTGTACCAATTGCGGCAATACCAGCACCTGCAGCGGCTACTTGACCAGCCGTTGAGCTAGAGTTAGAGCCTAAAAGCACTGACGCGACTGCGAATAACCCTGCCGTGACTTGTTGTGTGGTGCGCTCTGCTTCAAGTTCTCTGATTTTCTTGGCTTCAGGAAGTGTCTCTTTCTGGTACTTACGGTATGGCTCTTCAGTGGTTACCCAAAAAGAATCATAGGTTTCTTGAAGGCTATCTATAAATTGTTCATCTTTTGCCTGTATGGCGCGCACGCGACGAAGCATTGGATCGCTATCTGAAGGCGCACTTACTAGCTCAATCTCACCTCTTCTGCCTTGAGTAAGGTATTGGCTAAACGACTCAGGGCTATACATTTGTGCGTAGCGCAGGTCTGACACCATTTGCACTTCTTGCTTGTAGGCATCGGATTTCTTTATAAGCAAATCATAAACGAATTTTGCAATTTGCTCGAAAACTGGGCCGTTAGGGTTTTCGCCGCGAGACATGGCATCGCGATACCAGCCTTCACTTACGCGGTATTCAAATTCTTCTTCACCCCATACTGTGTTTTTAGCGTCCATCACTTTCACGCCAATTTCTACAGTTTCAGTATCTGAGTAATTAATTTTGCCCAGCACGTAAACATCGGCAAGTGCAGAAGCATCTGGCGTTACGTTAATGCTGCCGAAAGATTTGGTTTCACCTAGGGCTTCTTTGGTTGCTATCGCAAAGCGGTTAGCTTCTAAGCGACGCACTTGAGGCCAAATCCCTTCCTCTTCTATTTCATCGTAATCGATAGTGCCATCACGTTCTGTAGGAAAGCCCGGGTCAAACACAGGTATGGCAACATCCATATAAATTTCGGAGTTGTAGTTGTAGGTATTTTTTTGCGCGCCTAACGCCTGACCGCCCCCTGGGCCTACCATAGATGGTCCTACACTGGTGACATTAGTCTGCGTTGAGCCACATCCGCTCAAGAGTATAAACGATGCTGTTGCGACCACGGTAAACAGGGCCTTGGGTTTAAATGAAGACATATCCTTTCCTTCCTCTGATTTTTTATTTACAACCGTATTGCTCTTTTAATGCTTGGAAATGCGCCTTTTCAGACTCAGTTGTTGCTCCTTGCAAGCCGGCAATTACGGCGTCACATACCGCTGAACTTCCACCTTTCGCTTGTCCTCCAACAGACTGTTTTGAAGGATCAGAACTTGAAGTGGTTGTTTGTGTATTCGTCGATGATTCTTGAGACGCAGTGCTGCTTTGTGAGCTAGACTGCCCAGCGCCTGCCCCCGAAGATGATGTGCTCGAGGTATTACCCGCACCAGCGCCTTGCCCTGTACCTTGACCCGCCGCGCTAGCTACGCTTTGTGCGCTCGATTGCGCCGCTGCGTTCATGCATTCTTCGCTTTGGTTTAGCGCGCCAAATAAGGAGTCGTCTAACGCTTGTATTTTCTCCGCTTCTGTCATCGTAGATAGATCTTGTTCGCCAAAATCGAGAACGGCGCAATCTTGATAATAGGTAGGGGCTTCGCTCGTTTGAGCGCCAGCTGAAGCAAAAATGAGTGCGTTAAGCAGTAATGCTAGTGGCAAATAAAACTGCATGGCGAATAAGTCCTTTTAATCTGATTTGGGGTGGTTCATATATTACCCTCCATCCTTAAAGCAGTTATACCACTCTTTTACTTAAGACTAAACTCAGTTTTAAACATGCACAGGTAAGTTTTCATATTCAGAAAATAAAAAGCCGACGAAACAGGAAGCTTTCGTCGGCTTTAGCGTTGGGTTAATTAAGGCCTACTAGTTTATGCTATTTATTACTACAGGCCTTTGGACGCAGAATTAATGCTCCCAATGATAGTGGTGCGCTTTCGCTTCCACATCATCTGTTGTTTGTTGCGGCATAAAGGTGGCATTGTCTTGTTCAAAGAAGAACGGTTTGCGTTTTTTCTTACTGCCCACTTCGTTCATGGTGGCCGACTCGTATACGCGTCCATTTAGTACAGTGTATTCTACGAATTCACTCTTTCTAATGTCGCTTAATACGTCGCCATCAATCACCACTAGGTCAGCAAGTTTACCTTTTTCGATACTGCCAAGATCTTTGCCCATACCTAGGTGTTTCGCGCCATCAATAGTACCGCCGCGTAGCGCTTCCCAAGGCGTGAAGCCGCCTTGTTCCATGATCCACAGCTCCCAGTGAGCAGCTAAGCCTTCACGCTGTCCGTGAGCACCAATATGTACACTGACCCCATTATCTCGGAGCTCTTTGGCGTAGCTTGCTACGTTTTGGTGGTTGTACTGATTTTCTGGCGCAGTAGGTCTGCGGATCGCACGGCTGTCTAGAATCGTCGACGGGGTATAGCGAAGAAGACGCGGGTTCTTCCACACTTCAGTTTTGTCGTACCAGTACTCTTCACCCATCATGCCGCCGTACGATACAACAAAGGTTGGCGTATAGCCGAACTCCGTGGCTTTCCATAGTTGAGTGACGTCGCTGTAGCCTTTTTCCACAGGAATGCTGTGCTCAAGACCCGTATGGCCATCTACCAACATAGTCAGATTCTGCTGAAGCTTACCGCCTCCTTCAGGCACTACCATCATCTCTTGATTTTTTGCTGCCCACAGCACTTGCTGACGCTGGTCACGACGCGGCTGATTGTAGCTTTTCACTGAAATAGCACCGGCTTCTTTCAAGCGCTCTACGTGGAAATAGGCATCTTCATAATTGTTGATAATCGCTTTGTAACCTAGTCCTTCTGCACCGTATAAAATCGTGCCGGTGGAGTAGATACGTGGCGCAACAATATCGCCTTTACGCTGTAATTCTGCCGCAGCAAAAATTTCTGTCGTGTCGTTTGAAGGATCATGAATGGTTGTTACGCCGAACGACACATTCGAGTACTGACTCCAGTTTTGCTGAGGAATAATCTCATTGCGGCCCTGCGAGCCGTGAGCGTGCGCATCAACAAGCCCTGGGATAATGGTTTTACCCGTTGTGTCTATTTTCATTGCATCATCAGGAATGGTCACATCGCCACGTTTACCCACTGCTTCAATGCGGTTGTCTTTAATCAGCACAACGCCATCTTCAATCACCTCTTGGGTGTTGTCGGCATCGCGCATGGTTACCACTTTACCGCCAACCAAAGCTTTGTAACCAGATGGCTTGTCAGCTTTAGTGGTAAACGACAAATCCATACCTTCAGCTACCGGCTCAGGCAGCGTTTCCGCTGCGCCATCAACAAAGGCAAAGGCTTCATCGAGTGAACGGCTAAATAGCGTAGGGCCGTTAAACCAGCTAAGGGTTCTATTGTCAGGCGACCACGTTAAGTATTCACCTGCACGGCTTGAGAGCTGCGTTACCGGCAGTGAGGTCATGTTCGGGCCTATGGTGATGCGCTTGCCATTTTCGACAAACGGCGCCACGTATGTTTTGAATTGGTAAACAAACGCAACCCATTTCTTATCGTGTGAAAGTTTGTACTCACTTACTTTATCTGCACCGTAAAGGTGAGTTCGCTTGTCGTTACCCTTAAGGTTAACGCTTGAAAGCTGGGTTTCGTAGTAAGCTTCGCCGCCCGCTGATTCGGTGAAATACACTCGGTCGTCGTTACCCGCGAAATGCGCGTTGTAGCCGCCATCAGAGACTTTTTCTACGGTGTCTTCTTCAAGATCTGCTACGTAAATTCCTGGCTCAACCGAGTATTTGGGGTCTAATAAGTAGCCGCCCGTAAACTTGCGGAAGACGACTTTCTCGCCATCGGCAGAGAACGACGGCTCAATGTAGTGACCTGGCTGCTGGGTAATAACCTTTCCTTTCCCGCCACGAGCAGAAACCACGCGAACGGTGCCTAGGTCTTGGTCATTCCATGTCGTATAAACAATCGACTTTCCGTCGTTAGAAAAGCGCGGATAGTATTCGTCATGGTCGTTTTGTTTCGTTAAACGCTTAATTTTGCCAGATTTAACGTCGCGCACATAAAGTTTACCTAACGCTTGGAAGAGTACGGATTTACCGTTGGGCGACATTTGAGACCAGCGGATCATGCGAACGTCAAATTCATCAGGCGCGACATCTACGTCAAAGCGTAACGCATCGGCAAATTTCACCGTGCCTTCAACGGTCACGTCCATGGTGCTGGTGGATTTATCTTTCACGTTGATAGTGTGGAACTTACCGCCTGTCCAATATACGATTTCGCTGCTGTCTGGCATCCAGTCGAAGTAGGCAAAGTAACCTTCCGAACCAAAGCCTTCCTGCATATCTCGCTCTAGTTCTAACGTCAGTGGTGTTTCTACACCTGTCTTGATGTCTTTAATGAAAAGCGCGGTTCTATCTTTAACGCGACGCACAAAAGCGATGTATTTACCGTCAGGTGAAGGCGTAGGAACCACAGCGCCGCCCGTACCGCTAATATAGCGGCTCTCTTCGCCGGTTTCGCGGTCGTAGCGAGTGATAGCAAAAATGCCTTCTAACGGGTCGCGGTTATATTCAAAGCGGGCGCCCGGAACCGTATTTTCGGTAAAGTAAATATACTTGCCGTCATGAGAGAATACAGGGTCAGCAATGTTTTGTTGGTCGCGCTTTCCGCTGTTACGAGCTTTAATTTGTAGGCCGTCACCACCTGATTTGTGGTACATCCAAATCTCGCCCGCAGGAATACTACGGCTAGACATGATGCCTTTGGTTACCACTAGGTATTCGCCGTCTGGGCTCCATTTAGGAGAGTGGATAAGATTGCTTTTCTCTTTGGTTACCTGACGAAGATTACTACCGTCAATGTCCATAACCCATACGTTACTTAACCCATCTTTATCCGAGATAAATGCGATCTGTTTACCGTCTGGAGAAATTGAAGGGTGAATATTCCATGCGAAGTCTTGGGTCAGCGGGGTCGCATCGCCACCACTCATGCTCACTTTGTACAAGTCACCCAGCATGTCAAAAACCATACACTCGCCGTTTGGTGCAACGTCTAAGCTAGACCACGTGGTTTCGTTTGTTTTGATAGTGACTTCGTTTAATGCATAAGGTGGGTTGCTGACTTCCCACGTTTCAAGCTCGGATTCTGTTTTTTCTTCACTGTCGTTTTGGGCGTATAAAGTAGGTGCGACGCCCAAGCCCAGGGCGCTTACTAGCGTGATGGCCAGTAAACTTTTCTTTGTCGTTATCATAATTGTGTTTCCAACCGCTTGTTATTTATTTTCTGTCTACATCAGAGTACATGACTTAACATGAAGATACGTACTCTTGAATTGTAAAACTAAGGTTAATCTTACTGCAAAGTAGGATAGATTCATTTAGCTTATGCGATTGTAAGCACGATTTTAGCGTTTAACTTTCATTGACCAATTTTCGAGAATCGTTACTATTCGCGTTTATTTCGCAATTTGTGAGCGCTGTTTTGAAACTTTGGGTACGACGACTGCACCTTCTATTAGCGCTGGTATGTGGGTTATTTATTATTTGCCTTAGCATCACCGGTGCATTGCTAATTTATGCAAAAGATATCCAAACCTTTGTCCAACCAGAGAAGTGGACCATAGAATCTCACGAATCGCCCTTACCCCTTTCTTACATAGTGAATGCGCTGGAAGACGAGACGGGTCAGAAAGTCGAGCTTTTAATGCCCGAGTCAGACCCTGAACTCGCTTGGCAAGGGAAGCTCAACAATGGCGAATACGTAAGCGTAAACCCCAACTCTACCGAAATACTTCATAGATACGATTATTACAGCACGTTTTATGGGTTCACCATGGCTATCCATCGATGGCTGTTGTATCAAGATGGTGACAACGAAAGGCCACTTAGAAATTGGGTGTCTGTTAGTGCCTTAGTTCTACTTCTTGAAGTAATTGTGGGTTTTTACCTTTGGGTAAAGCCAAAAAATAGAATAAAACGCCTTGCGATTAAACGCCGCGCCAAGTTTCGAATTCTCATGTATCAACTTCATACAGTGCTGGGCGTTTATTTGGCTATACCACTAATACTCATCGCTTTTAGTGGCATGGCGTTTAATTGGAAAAGCGCTACGCAGCAGGTGGTGGAAACCGTTACTTTTTCAAAAGTTGAGAAAAGGCCAGTACCTGAACCGTTATCCCACGATGCTAGTAGTGCTTCAGTGGCTATCGATACATCTTATCAAAACGCCATAGCGGTGTTTCCCAATGCGTCACTATTTCGCATTTACTTCCCAAAAAATTCAGGCGAACACATAGGTTTCAGAATGCAAAACCCCGGCGAGTCTCACGCCTACAGCTGGGTTTGGACAAACCCTCAAAATGGAGAAATAACGGGTTATTACGATGCATCAAAAGCGAATGTAGCGACGCAGGTTTGGAACTTCAAATACAAGTTTCACATTGGTGATTTCGCGGGCCCATTGCTTGAATTTATCTGGTTATTAATCGCATTACTCCCTGCGTTTTTTACGATAACAGGGTTTTACTTTTGGTATAAACGCCACTTTAGATAATGAGAATAATTTTCATTATCTTTACATTGTTCTTCTACACCTTTAGTATAACGCGCCTTTCGTAACCTTATTTTCTTAAAAGAGTTTTCATGTTTAGACCATCGCTTACGCTCATTGCCTTAGCCGTTAGTGCGCCTTCTTTTGCTAATGATGCCCAAAAGGATATGGAACGTATTATCGTTTCTGGAAGTCGTGTTATTGAAAGTATTGATGAAGTACCAGCGTCAATCACCGTTATTTCAAGAAAGCAGATTGAAGATCACCTAAAGGTAAATCCCGAGTTACAGAGCTTGTTAGCGCAGATGGTGCCGGGCTTAGCTCCAGATACAGGTAGTTCGAGCAATACTGGCCAGTCTTTGCGCGGACGAGCTCCGCTTGTGATGATTGACGGTGTGCCTCAGTCCACGCCGCTTAGAAATGGCTCGTTAGGTGTGAAAACGATTGACCCTAGCGCGCTTGCTAGAATTGAGGTAATTAAGGGCGCTACGTCTGTTTATGGCAATGGAGCGTCAGGCGGTATTATCAACTACATTACCAAACAAGCAACAGCGCAAGACACGCATGAGGGCCAAGTGAGTTTGTCTTCACGTTTTAGCGCAGTGAAGCTTGAAGAGTCAGCCGGTGCGCGTATTTCAGCTGCGATTAACGGCAAGGTGGAGAATTTCGATTACCTTGTTACCGCCAGTTACGAGGAAAACGGCGTTCAGCGCGATGCAGAAGGCGACATCTTAGGTTTGCAGTACGGCCTGTCAGACGCTGAAACACAGAACTACTTTACCAAATTTGGTTACGATTTCGATCAAGAGAAACGCCTTCAATTTAGCTACAACTACTTTAGCTCTCAACAAAAAACTGATTTGGGAGATGTTCCCGGAGACATCAACGAAGGCGTGAAAACCTACGCTATTCACGTACCTGAAGCTCTGCAAAAACGCGGTAAACCTCAGGGGCCTGACGGAAATGAGAACATCACCTTGAAATACACAGACAGCAATATCTTTGCAAACAGTGAAATGACGCTTGATGTGTACTCGCAAGATATTGAGAACGTATTCTTCTTTTCGCCTAACTTAGCTAACCCCGATGAAGGCTACGACGGCGGCCAGTCTATTATTCGCTCTGAAAAGCGCGGCGCTCGCGCGACGTTTAATACTGCCATTGATTTCGATGGCGTAGAAGCCACGTTTATCTATGGTATCGACGCACTGAAAGACACTACCTCACAACCGCTGGTTGATGGGCGCGTGTGGGTTCCTGAAATGGAAATGGACAGCTTAGCTGGCTTTTTACAAACAAAATGGGTAATTCACGACGACGTTATTGTAAAGGCAGGTGTGAGAAGGGAGAGTATCGATTTATCGGTTGATGACTACGAAACACTGAAGCTGTGTCGCTCTGAAACTCAATGCTCTGTTCCTCTTCAAGTTAAGGGGGACACTATAGATTACGACGCAACCACTTATAACATTGCAATTAAGTATAACTGGAGCGACAGCTTTAGCCCGTTTTTCAATTACTCGCAAGGTTCAGATATCGCTGACATTGGCCGCCTACTGCGCGCTGCAACGGTAGATGATATTGGTCTTATTCAAACGGAAGCTTCTATCATCGATAACTACGAAGTGGGTTTCACTTCTCTTTTCGACCAGGTACGCCTTGAAGTTGCGGCTTACAGAAGTACATCTGAACTTGGTACGACCAATAGTTTCAACGAAGTGACAGGTGTGTATGAGCCTGTACGCGCACCACAGGAAATTTGGGGTTATGAAGGCTTAGTAGACTATCGAATCTCTGAAACGCTCAATGTGATAGCCACATATAGTTACGTTGAAGGGAAAAATACCGAAGCTGATGTGTACCTTGGCTCTCGCCAAATTAGTCCACCCAAAGCAACGGCAAACGTAAACTGGAAGCCATCAGACACTTTATCGTTAACAGTTAGCTATCTGTATGTGGGTGATCGTAAACGCTTCTCGCCAAATGCTGACGGCGACTATGTGGGCGATCAAGGACCTATATCGAGCTATAATATTGTTAACCTAAGTGGACAGTACCAGTTCGCTGAAAACTGGAACGCGTTTATGGGTGTCGAAAACCTGTTTAACAGCGACTACTATCCTGCGCGCGCTCAGTCATACACCTACGGTGGCTACAATATTAAAGGATTAGGCACCACAGCAACCCTTGGTGTGACTTACTCTTTCTAACCAATAGCACCTCGTCTAATTGTGGCGAGGTGCCTTCTCTCTACCATCACTTTCAGTGATGCTTGTCTATTACAGCAATAATCGCTAATTTCGTAACAACTCATTAACAATGAATTGTGTAGGAATTACCGTGAGCAACGCTGAACAACAATTGCATTATTCTACTTGTACGCTTTGTGAAGCAATGTGTGGTATTGAGGTAGCGACGAAAGGCCGTCAAATACTGTCAATAAAAGGGGATAAAGAAAACCCATTTAGCCAAGGTCATATCTGCCCGAAAGCGAGTGCGTTAAAAGACTTGTACGACGATCCTGACCGCTTGAAGCGCCCGGTAAAAAGGGTACGAATTGACGGCGAGGCGAGTGCATCGGAAGACAGTGCATTGGAAGACTGCACCTGGGAAGAGATTTCGTGGGATGAAGCCTTTGATTTGGTCGCAAACAATTTACACCACATCCAGCAGGCACACGGCAATAATGCGGTAGGTGTGTATTTAGGAAATCCCAATGCGCACAATATGGGCTCAATATTATTCGGACCGTATTTCTATCGTGCCCTCAAGTCGCACAACCGCTATTCCGCTACCTCCGTTGACCAGTTGCCCCATCATATTGTTAGTCGACGACTGTTTGGTCATATCTCCCAAATTCCCATTCCTGACATTGATCACACGCAGCACTTTATGATCATCGGCGGGAATCCGCTGGCCTCTAATGGCAGCATTATGACCGTGCCAAACGTGAAAAAGCGTTTAAAGGGCATTCAAAAACGTGGAGGGAAGGTCGTCGTTATCGACCCTAAACGCAGCGAAACTGCCGATATCAGCTGTGAACATCACTTTATTCGTCCAGGCAGTGACGCGCTGTTACTGCTAGCTATGCTGCATGTATTGTTTGAAAAGCAGTTATACAAGGCGGATGAAATTTTACCTTATGCCGAGGATATAAAAGCGGTCGAAAAATACGTTCGCGATTATTCACCACAAAAGGTGAGCGAGCTTACCGGTATTACAGCTTCACAAATCACTCAGCTTGTTTTGGACTTCTGCAATGCTGAGTCTGCAGTTTGTTATGGAAGGATGGGGGCTAGCGTACAAGCGTTTGGTACGCTCACTCAGTATCTCATCATGCTGTTTAATATGCTCACCGGAAACCTAGATAAGCGGGGTGGCATGATGTTTACTCAGCCAGCCGCCGACGTATTACCTGTATCAGGCAAGGGCAGCATGGGCGGATTTACCTCTCGCGTAAGAGGGCTTCCGGCGTTTGCTGGTGAGTATCCGGTGGCGTGTTTAGCCGAGGAAATCTTAACCCCGGGAGAAGGACAAATTAAGGCCATGGTAATTGGTGCAGGTAATCCCGTGGTCACTACACCAAATGCAGAACAGCTTGATAAAGCATTTCCTCAACTCGATTTTATGGTTGCGGTGGATTTTTACGTTACCGAAACCTCCCGACATGCAGATGTGATCCTTCCTCCGGTAACCGCGCTAGAACGCGACCACTACGACATTGTTTTTCACAACTTTGCCGTGCGAAATTTCGCTAAGTATTCGGAAGCGGTGGTGGACATTGACGAATACCAGCTTAGCGACTGGCAAATATACCTTTCGTTAGCAGAAAGGCTCGATGCGCTAAACGGAAAAAACACCGCACACTATGCTGCGCTTTGGGACAAGCAGCCTAAAGGTGTGGTCGATGATTTGTTGCAAGCAGGTCTTTATGGTCGAGCAGCAAGTAAAAAAGAGGGCGCTGATGCTAACTTAAGCGAAACTTCAACCGCTATCCCGGAAGGCGGGTTGTCGATTGATACGCTTAAAGCACACCCACACGGTATCGACTTGGGGCCGCTACAGCCGTCTTTGCCTCATGCCTTGTTCCATGAAGATAAGAAGATTCACTTAGATTTTGATTACTTCATGGCTGATTTAGACAGGGTTAACACGCATTTTTTTGGAAAAGCGAACCATGGTACGCCGCAAAATCAGCCCGTTGTTTTGATAGGGCGCCGGCATATTAAAACTAATAATTCGTGGCTGCATAACAGCCCTCGTATGGTGAAAGGTAATAACCGCTGTACGCTGCAGCTTCACCCTGATGACGGGGCTAAATATGGCATTACAGATGGCGATGAGGTAAGTGTGAAATCGCGGGTTGGCCGGCTAACCATAGAGGCTGAAATCACAGATGCAATTATGCCTGGCGTGGTATCTATTCCCCATGGATGGGGGCACAACAAAAAAGGCATAAAGTTGTCTGTGGCAAGTCAGCACCCTGGGGTAAACACCAATATTCTTACTGACGATTTACAGGTAGACGAATTATCGGGAAATGCGGTGCTAAATGGCGTGCCCGTGGAGCTAGAAAAAGTAAGTTAAACACATAAAAAAGCCGGCATTAACTAAAAAGCTAATGCCGGCTTTTGTGAGAAAGTGCTCAGCTACAGTCTAACATTCCAGAACGCGATCTACATAGTAACAAACTCTTCTGCACTGGTAGGGTGAATAGCTACACACGCATCAAAGTCAGCTTTAGTCGCGCCCATTTTTATGGCAACGGCGAAGCCTTGCAGAATTTCATCCATGCCGTGCCCAATACCGTGAAGGCCTACCACTTTTTCGTCTTTACCCGCGCATACCAACTTCATCTTGGTCATTTGACGGTGGCGGGTTACCGCGGTGTACATAGACGCAAAACTAGAGGTGTACACTTTAACGTTGTCTTCACCGTATTCTTCAATAGCTTCTGGCTCGGTTAAGCCAATAGTGCCAATGGGTGGATGACTAAAGACCACGGTTGGAATCATTGAATAATCCATGTGAGCGTCTTTTTTGCCGTTGAATAAGCGTTCGCTTAGCAAGCGACCTGCTTTAACTGCCACTGGAGTAAGCTCTGCTTCACCGGTAATATCACCAACCGCGTAGACATTCTTTGCCGTGGTGTTTTGATATTTGTCGACCTTAACCGTGCCGTTGTCGTTCAGTTCAACGTCGGTATTTTCAATATCAATTTTGTCAGTAGAGGGTTTACGGCCAATCGCCCAAATCAAGCAGTCAGCTTTTAACACTTCGCCATTGGTTAAGTGTACTGATAGCTCGCCATCGTCAGCTTTTTCCACTTTCTCTACGCTAGCATGGTCGTGCAATTTGCAACCTTCAGCGTGGATCATATCCACTAAGGTTTCGTGAATAATAGGGTCGAAATTTCTAAGTGGAGCGTGTTTGCGAACTACCAAATGCGATTCTGTGCCAAGGGCGTGAAGAACGCCGGCCAGTTCAACTCCAATGTAGCCTGCGCCAACCACGACAGCGCGCTTCGGCTGCTCTTTTAAGGCAAAGAAACCATCAGAATCAATACCGTACTCAGCACCTTCAATATCTGGGATGATTGGGCGGCCGCCTACAGCAATCGTAATATGGTCAGCCGTGTACTTTTCGCCGTTGACTTCTACCGTGTTGTTATCGATAAACTTCGCGAAACCGCGAATTAAGGTAACGTCATTTGCGGTAAGAGCGCGGTCGTAAGAAGCATGAATACGCTCAATATAAGCCTGGCGGCTGGCAATTAGGCTGTCCCAGCTAAAGTGATTTACCGACAAATCGAACCCGTATTCAGGTGCATAGCGATGTATGGCTTCAGCCACCTGTGCTCCGTACCACATGGCTTTTTTAGGCACGCAGCCAACGTTCACGCAAGTACCGCCAATATCTTTCGCTTCAATGATGGCGGCCTTCTTTCCGTGTTTAGCTGCACGGTTTGCAGATGCGATACCACCGCTGCCACCGCCAATACATATATAATCAAAATGTGTCATTCAAAAAGCCTTCTTTGTCGGTTAGGCGAACGTAAACGATAAGCATAAATGCCTTCGGAAGGTTCGCACAGCAAATCATTCTCTATCGGTCTTGTCATAAAGAATAATCAAAAGACCGAGATTTGCTTTAGGGAATTTCATTTAGTTTATCAATGGGGACAGTGCAGCCTAATTAAAAGGCTAAGACAAAGCGAAGCATATTCATGCATCGCTCATCCTGCTTTCAGCACGTAACCTGTAGAACTTATTCACTTATAGTAGCAGAAAGCTCTTCTGGTTCTATTTGAATACTAAACGCTTTTCCACGTTCTTCTTCAAAGTGTACGAGTTTTTGAATGGTGGCATCACTAAACACATGTCCCTCGGGAAGGATAAGGATGTGACTATCGTTATACAAATTTTGGGCTAGTACCATGCCTGCTTTGAGCTGCGAGGCTTTCAATGATGTAGAAAGCAGTTTAGATGTCGTTACATCTTCTGCTTCGAGTAACAGGTCCAAAAATTCACCGTCATAGCGGGTGTTTCTGTGCTTTTTCATTTCTAGTTTGGCATCGCGAGGGCTCATTTCGATACCGCTCATTCTGCCGGTTACTAAGCGCCAGTAATCTCGGGCTATGGCCAAGATACGCGCGCCAGCAGGAATTTCTTTTGCAACTTTGTTATACAAGCCTGAGCCATTATAGTGCTCGAACTGAAATTCAATAATGTCAGAAACTTGATGTAGTTCATGAGCCGGAGCAAGTATTAACGCAGCCTGCTTGGTTTGCGATAGATAGTTTTGCTGCTGTTGATATTTAAGCTTTGAAAATGGCGCCTTAAAATCTTCGCTTTCAAGCCCTAGTAACCCAAGCTCGCAGATAAGGCCCGCATAACGCACCTGTTTGATTTCTTCTTTCTCTAACCGAGCAATACGCGCTAGTTTTGATGCCAACTCGCTAACCTCAATGGCAAACTTACCATTAATGTCAGGGTTAATGCTTATCACGTTGAACAGCACCTGCTCCATTGCAAGGTTGTGTTTTTCGATTTTATTTAGCGCCGCTTTTATTTGGCGCGTGCGCTTTTTAACCACTTGTTCTAGTGAAGCATTTACGTCGCGTAGCTTTTTATTTTGCAGTCGTGTTAGTTTTTGAAGACGAAGGTTTTCCGCCTTTAACTTAACGCGTTCTAAGCCTTCTTCTACAACAGCGATAAGCTCTTGGTTGTCCCATGGCTTTTGCAGGTAACGGTGTATCTTGCCTTGGTTTACAGCCTTAATGGTCGATTCAATGTCGGCATAGCCCGTTAGTACAACTCTAAAGGTTTCAGGATAATTGGTAGCGACCTGTTCGAGTAATTCCGCACCTGACATCTGCGGCATTTTCATGTCAGAAATAACAACGTGAACATCGTGTTTACTCATTAAATCTAACGCTTTGGCACCACTATCAGTAAGCAGTAAGGTGATATCCATAGTGAACAGAGCACGCTTAATAGCGCGAAGGATATTCGGTTCGTCGTCGACAAATAGAACCGTGTAGGTCGTGGCTTGTTCCGTAGTACGCTCTGTCATGAATTATTATCCTTATAAGCGACGTTACAACTATTACACGCAATGCTGCTTGATAACACTATTACTTGCTTCATCCTTCGCTCTCTGACTTTTTATCTGAATCTGAATTAATGGGGAGCGCTAAGGTGAATACGCTTCCTTCCCCCTCTTTGCTGGTGGCTGAGAGCGTGCCGCCATGCTCCTGAGCAATGCCAAACGAAATTGAAAGACCTAAGCCAGTGCCTTGCCCTTCAGGTTTAGTTGTAAAAAATGGATTGAAGAGTTTGTCTAAATGACTTGATGGAATACCGCAGCCAGTGTCTTCTACACGAAGCTCGACAAACTTGCCCGCAGTACAGGTGGTAATAGTTATCTTACCGTTCTTACCCGTGCTCTCTATCGCTTGACCCGCGTTAATGAGTAAGTTGGTAACAACCTGAGAAACCTTGCCTACATTCATGGCAACGTCAGGGACTTTGCCTAAATGCGTTTCGACAGTACAAATATACTTTAATTGGTTGTTCACCATGGCAAGGGTAGTGCGTACACAATCATTAATGTTGTGCTGCTGCATGTGGTCACTGTCTACACGAGAGAATAGCTTTAACCCTTTTACAATTTCAGCAACCCGACTTAAACCGTCTCTCGAATCGCTGAGGAGGTCGGTGATATCTTCATTGATAAACGCCATATCCTGATTAGCTAACATTTTTTCTAGTTCTGATAAGGCAGAAGCACGCTTACCCTCGTCTTGCTCATTAAGCACCGCGTTAATTTGTGAGAATATCATTTGGTAGGTAGCAACGTACTCGCTTAAGGTGGATATGTTGCTGCTGACAAAACCGACAGGATTGTTAATTTCATGGGCGACCCCCGCTGCTAGCTGGCCAACTGACGCCATTTTCTCAGCTTGAAGTAGTTGTACCTGGGTCTCTTTTAGATCTTTATTGGCCTCTTGGAGTTGATAGTTTTTCTGATGCAGCAATGCGGTTCTATCCTGAACCTTTTCTTCAAGTAGCGTGTTAAGCTCTTTAAGCTCATCTTGCGCGTATTGACGCTGCGCATGTTCTTCTTTTAAACGCTCAACCAGTTGATTAAATGCCTCTGCCAGTTCGCTTAACTCATCAGTGCCGCGCACGGGAACAAAAACATCTTGATAGCTGTTGTTTTTCACTGCATCACCTAAACGTTTAGCGCCTTCGTGTAATTGATGAAGCTGCGACATCAGGTAAGAACCAAGTAAGTAAGAGCACAATCCGACCAAAATAAATTCTAGAAAAGCCAGTGTAACTGTCCAGTTTCTCACCCTTGATACAGATTCAGTTACTGAAGCAATGTTAAGCCCAATCTCTACATATCCGTACAAAGTCCTGTTCACCATGATGGGGGCTCGGGTGTTGTAAATACCATCATCAGCGTCCGAAACACTTGTGTCGGCAGTAAAAGGGCGGTTTAGTGCGTTGGTGTTACCCTTTTCTACGAAAACTCTGCCTAATTTGTCTTTAACTTTGACGTAAGCAATATTGGGGTTGGTAAGAATTTCTGAGACGTCGGCATCTAGAGCTGCAAGGTCATAACTTAAAAAGGCATTTTTTGTCGTCGAAACAAAAAGGGCAACTGTGGTGTCGGCTGACTTCTTTATATTACTGTCGACAAGGTCATTAAGTAGCTGAAACACCGTCACAATGAGCACTAGCAGCAAAAGCGCTGCTATTGATGCGATGCCTGTTATTGTTTTTATACGCAACGACAGTTTCATACGAGTCTACTCATAAATGCGGCCTCGATAGCGATGCTATTCCCAATGCTCTCACGTCGTCCCAATCACTGTCGTTTGACGCTATAAAGCCGTTAAATCCAATACCTTTTAAAATCCAAGACTTACTTGTGTCATTCGACAAAGCAAGTAATGCATTAAGAATAGCTTGTCTGTCAGCGAGTGCCATATTTGGATGGGTTGCGATAGCATGAGGCGTATAACCTTTGCTCTTCCAAAGGACACGTAATTCTTGTTTAACGTCGTCAGGTGAACTGTTAAGCGTACGGACAATGCCACCCCCAGCATTGAAAAAGCCCCTTTGTACTGCGAGGTACACAGAGTCATGAGAATTGACGTAGCGCGGTACAAAAGCAATGCTTTTCATCCGCAAGTGAGCGCTTGTGATAATTGTGGCAGCAAACGCAGCTAGCGCTGGGAAGGCTACTTCGGTACCGCTTAAGTCATCCAGAGAGCGTATGGGGCTGTCTTTATGTACAACAAGTAAGCCGCGAATTTCTTTATCGCGTTGGCGCGCAAGCGCGCGGTATCCCGCAGATTCATTAAAGACCACAAAGTGGTAGGGGTTCATGTAGGCAATATCATATTTGCCGTCGGCGAGATTAGCCTCGAAGGTGGGAATGTCTTTTGCAGTTTTAAAATCAATCTTAAAACCGGTGTAATTGCTCACATAGTCGATTAAGGGTTGCCATGTTTCAGCCATTTTCTTGGCAGACTGCTGAGGTACAACAGCAAAAGTAAGGGGTTTAGCATTTGTCGGTAATGCGCAAACACCTACAAGCAAACTTAAAAGAGCGAATCGCGATAACCAAGCCATAATGTCACTCCCTTTAAATCGATTTACATCGACATAAACTGCTCAAGGACCATTGTTAAGTCATGATTTGAGAACGGCTTTTGTAAGGTGGCATCAGCCCCTATCTCAAGCGCGCGCTCCAGGCTAATTTCATCGAGTGCCGATATGACCACAATTTTGAGATCTTTATATTTACTTTGATCTCGCGTGAATTCGATAACGCTGTAACCGTCCATGCCTGGCATACTTAAATCAAGGGTCATGACTTTGGGCTCGTATTGGCTCAACATAATCCCCGCTTGGAAGCCGCCTGTAGCGATATACGACTCATAACCCGCCCGTATGGCCACGCGCTGAATAGACTTGGCAACTGGCATTTCATCGTCAACAATTAATATTGAGGGCGTGGCAATGCCTTTCAATGAATCGGGAATTGGCATGTCGTGTCGTTCAAGAAAGGCGACAAAATCTTCTACTAATACTCTGTTGTTTCCACGCCCAGGAAGTTTGAAGCCTTTCAGCTTGCCGCTTTCGATCCATCGAATTACGGTGCGCAGATTTACATCGCAATACGAGGCTATTTCGCCTGAGGTCAACGTTTTCATATCTATGCCTTGTAGATTTATTAATCGAAATTATAGACGCTGAACAGCGAAGGGACAAAGTAGACAAAAGGATGAAATGTGACATTTGTGACAGAGCTTGGCGGAGCTGACTGTGTTGTTCAGTTTTTATGAGGGGCATTAAGAAAAACGGTGCAGCGGCATTCATTGAATTCGTAAATATAGGCAATAATCATGATCCATGCACGTTAACGGCAAGTAAGTTCAAAATAGGTCAACAGTGGCTAAAACAATAGCTTGCTTTTAATCAGCGAAGCCCCATCATTATTCTATCAACGTGTTAAGAGTGAAAAAGATTATGACAACCCCTGCAATTGAAATGGTAGATGGTCTACCAATTTTTTCTGCTATTGAACCTGCCTCTATTAAGCCTGCAATTGAAAAAGCCATTGCGGCGTGCAAAAGCGAAATAGAAGAGGTCGTGGCGTCGAAAGATTACTCTTACCAGAATTTAGTGCTGCGCCTTGAAGAGGCCGATGATCGTTTAAGTAAAATATTTTCACCCGTTTCGCATATGAATAGTGTAGTGAGCAGCGATGAATTGCGTGAAGCTCACGATGCGTGTTTGCCATTACTATCTGAATATGGAACTTGGGTAGGCCAGCACGAAGGCCTTTACAATGCTTACGCTTCCCTTAAAGCGTCTGACGAATTTGCGACCTTAAGCGAAGAGCAGCAGAAAATGATTGAAAACGCCGTTCGCGATTTCACATTGTCAGGCGTAGCGCTTCCCGCAGAGCAAAAGAAGCGTTTTGCAGAGATCCAGGCAAAGCTTAGCGAGCTATCGTCAACCTTTTCCAATAATGTGATGGACGCCACTATGGGCTGGACTAAACACATTACCGATGAAACTGAACTTGCCGGTATGCCAGAGTCAGCCCTTGAAGCAGCGGCGCAAGCTGCGCACCAAAAAGACTTACAAGGCTGGTTGTTTACGTTAGACATTCCGTCTTATTTGCCAGTCATGCTTTACGCCGATAATCGCGAACTTCGCGAAGAAATGTATCGCGCCTATGCAACAAAAGCGTCCGATCAAGGCCCTAATGCGGGTAAGTGGGATAACACCGATATAATCAAAGAGACCTTAACGCTGCGTACTGAATTGGCTGAATTGTTAGGCTTTTCAAGTTATGCAGAGCGTTCACTAGCGACTAAAATGGCAGACTCTACCGATCAGGTCATCGGTTTCTTACGTGATTTGGCGGCTAAGTCTAAGCCTCAGGCAGAGAAAGAGCTTGAAGAAGTACGAGCGTACGCGAAAGACAAGCATGGTGTCAGCGAGCTAGCGGCATGGGATTTACCGTATTACAGCGAGAAACTGAAACAGGAAAAGTACACGATTTCTGATGAAATGCTTCGGCCTTATTTCCCTGAAGATAAAGTGCTGTCTGGTTTATTCGAAGTTGTACATCGCCTGTACGGCTTAAAAATTATTGAGCAGCCTGGCATTGATACATGGCATAAAGATGTACGTTACTTCACCATTACTGACGATGCTGATGTGATGCGCGGCAGCTTTTACCTAGACTTATACGCACGAGCTAAAAAGCGTGGCGGCGCGTGGATGGATGAATGTCGAGTTCGTCGTGAAAAAATGAATGGCGAATTGCAGCTACCCGTTGCGTACCTTACCTGTAATTTCAACGCACCTGTAGGGGATAAGCCAGCGCTATTCACCCACGATGAAGTGGTGACCATGTTCCATGAGTTTGGTCATGGGATCCATCACATGCTTACTAAAATGCGCGTAGCGGGTGTATCCGGTATTAACGGTGTGCCATGGGATGCGGTTGAACTGCCAAGTCAGTTTTTAGAAAACTGGTGCTGGGAAGAAGACGCACTTAACTTTATCTCTGGTCACTATGAAACTGGCGAACCGCTTCCTGCTGATTTACTGGAGCGTATGCTTGCTGCACGGGATTACCAGTCAGCGATGCAGATGGTACGCCAGCTTGAATTCAGTCTTTTCGACTTCTTACTGCATAGCGAAAAAGGCAGTGAGGTAGACGTACAGGGCACATTGGATAAAGTGCGTGAAGAGGTGGCCGTGGTCATTCCTCCATCGTTTAACCGTTTCCAAAACGGCTTTGGTCACATATTTGCTGGTGGATACGCAGCGGGCTATTACAGCTATAAGTGGGCCGAGGTGCTTTCTGCCGACGCGTACAGCAAGTTTGAAGAGGATGGCATCTTTAACCGCGATACGGGCAAAGCGTTCTTAGAAAACATTTTAGAAATGGGCGGTAGTAAGCCTCCTATGGACTTGTTTGTTGCTTTTAGAGGGCGCGAGCCCCAAGTTGACGCTTTGCTTCGTCACAGCGGTATTAAAGGCTAGGCACACATGAAAGAGTCTAAGTTAGAGTCTTTTCAATCTATCTACCGCCGAGCGTGCGAGCGCAAAGGCGGTGAAAGGGTGCTTGAAGCCATGCTCCAAGCGCCACTTTCTAAAGCGCAAATTGAAGCAATTCCTGACGACCGCTTTTTAGCGGCGATGACCAAAAAAGTGTTCCAGTCGGGCTTCGTGTGGCGAGTTATCGAGCAAAAATGGCCCGACTTTGAAACCGTATTTTTCGGGTTCGACATTGATAAAGTGTTGTTGATGCCCGATGAAATGCTAGAGCAAAAAGCGTCAGATAAGCGCATTGTTCGCAACTATAAAAAAGTGATGACAGTGCGTGACAATGCCATGATGATTAAAGACGTAGCCCTGGAGCACGGTAGCTTTGGTAAGTTCGTAGCAGGCTTTGAAAAAGACAATATCACTGAGCTTTGGGCGTTTTTGAAAAAACGCGGTGCGCGATTAGGTGGCAACACCGGCCCCTACATGCTTCGTGCACTCGGCATAGACACGTTTTTATTCTCTCGTGACGTGGAAGATTACTTGCGAAAGAATGAAATTATCGACGGTGGCTTAACCTCGAAAAAGTCGCTGTCGGCGGCCAATGCGGCATTTGCGCAATGGCATGAGGAAAGCGGCCGTTCTTTGCAAGAGATCAGTGCCATTGTTGCCTATAGTTGGGGCACAAACAATCAGGTAGCGTAGAGCAAGCTGCTCTAGTTTTCTAAACATGCGAGCTTGTGCCTTGCAGGCTCCGCTTTTGTAAAGGTCAAAGGCTTGATTTACATCAGGAGACAGTCAGGCATAAAGCTTTTGCTTGAGCACACAATCCTATACACTTCGGCATTAATAAAAATATTCAAATTACAGGACTGTCATGAGCGACAATCAAACTCCCGCTACGCAAGCAGACTCTGCAATCGACAATGCTACTGAGCATACAACGCACTTTGGTTTCAAACAGGTGGATAAAGGGCAAAAAGCCTCTTTAGTTGCTAATGTTTTTGACTCTGTTGCAGCAAAGTACGACGTAATGAACGACCTTATGTCGATGGGAGTGCATCGTTTATGGAAGCGTTTCACAATAGACTGCAGCGGTGTTCGCACGGGCAATAAAGTATTGGATATTGCCGGTGGTACTGGCGATTTAACCGCTAAGTTTTCACGTTTGGTAGGGCCGACAGGACGCGTAACCCTTGCCGATATCAACTTGTCTATGCTGAAAGTAGGCCGTGATAAGCTGCGCGACCGCGGCTTGGTAAGCAATATCGACTATGTGCAAGCTGATGCGGAAGCACTGCCTTTCCCCGACAACCATTTTGATGTGGTGACCATGGCATTCGGCCTTCGCAACGTAACGGAAAAGCAAAACGCGCTTAATTCTATTTTTCGCGTGTTAAAACCAGGCGGCCGTTTACTGGTATTAGAATTTTCTAAGCCTACGTCAGAGCAGCTCAGCAAACTTTACGATATGTACTCGTTTCACATTTTGCCAAAAATGGGTCAGCTAGTGGCGAACGATGCAGAAAGCTACCAATACCTTGCGGAAAGCATACGTATGCACCCAGATCAAGAAACCTTGAAGGGGATGTTCGAGCAGGCTGGCTTCGAGCAATGTGATTACCAAAACCTGACTGGCGGTATTGTAGCGCTACATAGAGGTTATAAGTTTTAATGCCTACTTCTGCGCTGGTTACCGCAACGGCTGAATCGGTTTTAAACAAGTTGCTGTCTTTAGACGAAGACAGCGAAGTAAGGCTAAAAGCGCTTGCTGGCGCCAGGCTTACCGCGTTCATTTCGCCGCTTCCTTATGGTATTACGCTGTCGTTTTCTGACCGTATTGACGTACTCAGCGAACAAGGCTCGTTTGAAGACGCCGTCGCGTCCCTTGGGCCGAAAGACTGTTGTATTAAAACGTCGCTACAAACCTTGCCAGAGTTAAAAGAAACCAGCCAGTTGACTCGTCTTATTCAGCAAAAGGCCCTCTTTTTGGAAGGAGAGCTCAATGTTGCTCAGCAGGTCAGTGCCTTGTTTCAGCAGCTCGATATTGACATTGAAGAGTTGCTGGCACAAAAGACTAACGATGTTATTGCCCATCAGACCGTGAAAACGGTGAAATCCGTGCATGAGAAGTCGATGTCAGCGCTAGCGTCCATGGCGAAGGTATTCGGCAACGCCGTAGTAGAAGAAAAGCAGCTTGCTGCACACAAGCTGGCGGTTATGCACTTTAGTGACGAAGTTAATGCGCTTCGCGATCGAGCAGAAAGTGCAGATGCGAGACTGCGCCGCCTAGAAGAAAAATTTAAGTAAGATTGAGAGAAACAGGCTCATAAATGCGTATTGTTAGGTTATACCGAATTAACAAGGTATTGTTGGAACACGGCTTAGACGAACTTATTCCAGCAAAGTGGTTACCCTGGTACGCGCGGGCTATGCGTCATACCATTTTTTGGGTGCGAAACAAGCACAAGGGCAAGTCAGCCGGCGAGCGTATTACCCTTGCACTACAAAACCTTGGGCCTGTTTTTATTAAATTCGGCCAGATGCTCTCTACCCGCCGAGACTTGCTTCCCCCTGCCATTGCTAACGAACTTGCCCGTTTACAAGACAAAGTTCCGCCGTTTTCATCTGACGCTGCACAAGACATTATCAAGCAAGCGTTGGGGCTTTCTGACTTAAGCGAATTATTCAGTGAATTTGAAAAGGCGCCACTGGCGTCTGCCTCTATCGCCCAAGTTCACGCGGCAAAGTTAAAGCTTAACAATGAAGACGTTGTGGTAAAGGTGTTGCGCCCAGATATTCGCGATACCATCGTGGCGGACATGGAGCTATTGTTTAGCTTGGCTAACGTGCTTCAACGCTGGCTTCCTGATGGCAAACGACTGCGTCCTGTAGAAGTGGTTGTGGAATACCGCAAGACCATTGTTGATGAGCTGGATTTACTGCGTGAATCTGCAAACGGTATTCAGTTAGGGCGTAATTTTGAAGGTTCAGACGCGCTTTATGTACCTAAAATTTACAGTGACTATTGCCGCAATAATGTGTTGGTTATGGAGCGTATTTACGGTCTGCCAATCTCAAATATAGACGCATTACTTACCCAAAATACCAATATGAAAAAATTGGCCGAGCGCGGTGTGGAAGTATTCTTCACTCAGGTATTTCGCGACAGTTTTTTCCATGCAGACATGCACCCGGGCAATATCTTTGTATCTACCGAACACCCTGAAAACCCCAAATATATCGCCATCGATTTTGGCATTGTGGGTACGCTCAACCGTGAAGACAAGCGCTATCTGGCTGAGAACTTTATTGCCTTCTTCAACCGCGACTATCGCAAAGTCGCGCAGCTTCACGCCGACTCAGGCTGGGTACCGCAAGATACCAATATCGATGAGTTCGAGATGGCCATTCGAACCGTATGTGAGCCGATATTTCAAAAGCCATTAGCAGAAATATCCTTTGGTAACGTGTTGCTACAGCTTTTTAATACAGCACGACGTTTCAATATGGTGGTTCAGCCACAGCTTGTGCTACTGCAAAAAACATTGCTGTATATCGAAGGATTAGGCCGTCAGTTGTATCCTCAGCTCGACCTTTGGAAAACCGCTAAGCCGTTTCTTGAAAACTGGATGAAAGAGCAGATTGGCTTTACCGCCATGATGGGGAAGGTGAAAGACAACTTACCTTTCTGGTCTGAAAAACTACCTGAAATGCCAGATCTGCTGTACGACAGTTTACAGCAGATGAAGCGCTTGCCATTGCAACAACAAAGGGCACATTTGGCACTGCTCCAAGAGCAAAAGAAAACAACTCAGACCACTCATTTAAGCGTAGTGGGCGCCACTTTTGTGTTAATGACAGCAATACTGCCAATGTACGATTTATCATGGTATTTCCCTGCAAGTACAGGTGTAATTGGCGCAATTTGCTGGTATTTGGCCTGGCGGAAAGGGCATTAATTTTTGTTACGCTGCGGTGAAATATTTATGAAATCCGTAGTTTATCAATTAATTTGTATAGTAATCGTCCCGAAGAGTGTTATAGTGGCTATGGCTCTAAGCCAAAGTCTTTAAATAGACGCGATTTTGTATTATTTGCTATATGTTAAACCACTCGAGTTACCCGGTAATTTGTTGTAAGTTGTTTGTCCATTCGTAAGTAAGACCCAATACTCCGCCAATTTAAAGACTCTAAAGAACTTAGTTACACGCGCTTATGCGCAATTTAATACGATATTTGAGGTCTATACGACATGTCTAAAGTTACAGGCACAGTTAAGTGGTTCAACGCTGATAAAGGTTACGGTTTTCTAACTCAAGATAACGGCGGTAAGGACGTATTCGTTCATTTCCGTGCGATCATCTCTGACGGTTACAAAACGCTTCCAGAAGGTCAGCGAGTAGAATTTGAAGTTGAAGAAGGTCAAAAAGGTCTTCAAGCTGCTAACGTGCAAGCTATCTAAGAATTCAAAAACGGCGGTCATTTGACCGCTGTTTTTCTTTCTAATGTCTGTATTTCTACACCCACACTTAATGCGCGACAAAGCTTTTAGTCCATACCGCTTCGGTATATTTCATGTTCAACGAATAACGCTTTTCATCAATAGCTAGTCTACTGCGTAGCTATCGCTTTTCTCTCTCGGCTACACCACATAAGCACTCGTTCACCCCAATAAATTTGAAGCTCGCAGCATATTCCTAATATCAATACGCCACGGTATTGCGTAGTCATAGCGTTTAATGCTTTACTCATTACAACGCCCATTTGGGTAATACCAGTCCGCACAGTTAATTACCCACTCGGCGAGACTCAAAGTGTTCGTAATCGCGGCGATAAATACGTCTACAGGGAGTGCTTAATGCGCAAGACATCAACTATTCGATCTTCATTGGCCACCGCGCTACTTATTCTTAGTTCAAACCTTGCTTATGCTGCTCAGGCAAATGGACAAGTTGATGAGCAGGGTGTTTTAGCAATGGTGCTTAATACCGAAATCCGAATGGCAGATGTCGTGCCTAGTGAAGAAGAACGTAAAAACTTGAAGCAGCAAGCGAAAGACAATTACGCAGGTATGCTTGATTATGTGGTCCGTGTAAATGCGTCTAACAGAATTTATGAGCTTGTTTTAGAGGACTATGCAAAACAAAAAGGCATAACTGTTAATCAAACACTGGTAAGCAAGTTTATCGAGAAGTTTGAAGGTCAGGTTTCAAGTGAAACGACCACGAAACCCATTAAAGAGATAGCGACCAAGCAGGTTATGCAGTTTCAAACAGAAAAAGCGATGTATGAAGAATTTGGAGGGCGTGTTATCTTTCGCCAGTCTAACCCGCAAATGCCGATTGACGCTTACAATACACTGCTATCTCGCTATCGCGATGCAGGTAAACTTAGCATAATAGACGAGGACTTGCGGGATGCATTTTGGGATGTATTCACGCCTCCCTTTCAGTACGAAATTACACCAGAAAATGTTGACTTTAATCAGCCTTGGTGGCTTTAAATAGCCTCCATAAAAGTAAAGCGCCTGACGTAATTCGCTGAAAAACTAAGAACATGGAAATAAAGGGCAACATCTCACTATGCGTAGTGAAAAAATAAGCGGTATAGACACAATAGATAAAGCCATTTTGGCCATGCTACAGAATAACGCTGACACGCCTGTCGCAGAAATCGCTGAGCAAGTTGGGCTTACGGTAACGCCCTGCTGGCGACGTATTCAAAAGCTAGAAGAGAAGGGCATAATCTCTAGGCGAGTAGCGCTGTTGCAAGCAAAACACCTGGGGCTGGCCATGACCGTTTTCGTGCAAGTAAAAGCGGGCAGACATGATGGAAAGTGGCTGGCAAGTTTCGCTAAACACGCCGCATCATTTGATGAAGTTGTTGAATGTTATCGTATGTCTGGCGAATACGATTACCTGCTAAAAGTCCTCGTTACCGATATGGATTGCTTTGATCATTTTTATAAGCGATTGGTTAACGGTATAGAATTTTCCGACGTCACTTCAAGCTTTGCAATGGAGCAGATTAAGTACACAACCTCGGTACCGTTAAACCACATTTAAAATCCAAAAAAAAGGGGCCGGTTTGATGGGCCCCATATAAATTAATGATTTTGGTCTTCAACGTGCTGGTCGGCGAATATCTTGGATTTCTTTTTGATTTTACATCCTAAGATACGCTGCGCATTTTTACGGCCGATATAGTGAGCGACTGTGTAGGGGTGCGCGCGCTTGAAGAACCGTGAGAACGAATGGAATACATTTTCCATGGTATTGGCTCCTTCTATTAAAAATTGCCCCAAATAAAATATAGTAATATTACAGTTTGATGTCAACAAAATATTTAACGGTAAGTAACGTTTAAATTTTGATCACACCTTAAGGGGAGACTAGCTAACGCTAAACATCCTCTAGTCATTGGTATACATTGTTCGAGGGAAAGGATCATATTTTGATCGCAGGTTTTCAGATCGAGTTCGTGGGTAGGTGATACTGGTCACCGCAAATGCCCCAAGCACAGGAAAGGCCGCGGGAACCGCAAGAAACTCGCAATGTAAAGCGTTTAGTATAGCGCTGAATAGAAAGTGAACACCATTGAATTTCAATGATGTTCACTATTGTTTTAAGTAATTGGGATCTGTTGCGATCCCATCAACAAAGGCTAGTAGTAAGAAAGCTTCTCTGATTTACCGGAGAATATTTTATATACCATGGCCGTATAAGCCAAAATAATAGGTACAACAATAACTACGCCAACAAGCAAGAAGCGCAGAGAGCTTGCATCACTAAGCGCATCCATCACCGTCATCTGTCCAGGGATGATAAACGGATAGTAGCTTATGCCAAATGCGGTGAAACAAAGTAAAAATACTAGAAGGGCAATAAAGAACGGAAGCCATTCGCCTTTCCCTTGTGCATCAGGCAGTTTTTTAAGCAACACACCACATAGTGCTAAGAGCGCAAAACACGCTACTGGAATAGCGAAAAGCACATAGCCCCAAGGAGCAGACAACCATAAGTCTCGCACGTCATCGTGTAAGGTTAGGTTTGCGATACTTACCGCGACAATCCCTACTGCCAGTACCCCTAAACCTCTTCTGGCCCAGTAATACGCTTTTTGTTGAAGCTCACCTTCGCCTTTAAGTATTAACCAGCACGAGCCAATAAACGCATAAGCAGCCGTAACACCAAATGCAGCGAGAAGTGCAAAGCCTTGCGCCCAAATATCTGTGCGAAGCCCCGTCACGTATATACCTAACATATACCCTTGAGCTAATGTGGTTAAAAGCGAACCGTATTTGAATACCATGTCCCACTTACGCTTTTTCACCTGTACAACCTTGGCGCGAAAATCGAACGCTACGCCGCGCAAAATAAGCCCTAATAACATGAAGGTTGCAGGCAAGTACAAGGTTTGTAAAAACTCACTATGGGCTTCAGGGAAAGCAATAAGCAGTAGACCTATGGCGAGCACAAGCCACGTCTCATTAGCATCCCAGTAAGGGCCTATGGAGGCTATCATGTCATCGCGAAACGCTTCTGTTCTTGGCGGAATAAGTACACCCACACCCAAGTCGTAGCCATCTAAAATGGCGTACAGCAATACAGATAGACCAAGTAAACCCACATAAATATTTCCGAGCATTTCTGCTGATACATTTTCAAACATGTTTGCTCTCCTTAAACCGTGCTTGGGTCTGGGTCAGTAGGTTGCATTTTTGCCTTGGCAACTTCGCGCTCTTCCGTCGTTATCTCTTCAATTTCAACGGCTCTTCTGCACATCAACATAAGTGTTCCCATGTATGCGATTAGAAGCACCGTATAGATAACAAGATAAAGCGTGAACGACAGAGCAATATTCGCCGGTGGCAATTGGGTAACGGCATCAGCGGTTCTTAATACACCGCTTACCAAATAGGGCTGACGGCCTATTTCCGTTACGTACCAGCCTGCTAACGTAGCAATCCAGCCGCTAAACGCCATGCCTGCAAACGTGCGTTTAAGCCAAATTGGGAAGTCTTTGTTACGCATAAGATAAAGACTGCCAAGCCATGACACAGCGAGCATCAACATGCCCATACCCACCATAACCCTAAAACCGAAGAAAACAGGAGCAACGGGCGGATGCTCTCCTTCAAACTCATTTAACCCTTTAATCTCGCCCTTAAGTTCGTGAGTAAGAATTAAACTTGCGCCATAGGGAATGGGAATTTCAAAATGATTCTCTTTGCTTTCTTCGTCAGGAATTGCAAAAAGTAACAAAGGTGCACCTTCAGTGGTTTCCCAAAGTCCTTCCATCGCCGCTACTTTCTGAGGCTGATGCTCAAGGGTATTTAGACCATGCATGTCGCCAGCAAAAATTTGTAGCGGGATTAACACTGCCGCCGTATAGGTGGCGGTTTTAAGCGCGAGCTTAGGCGCAAGCTTGTCGTCGCCTTTAAGCATGCGGTAGGCCGAAAGCCCAGCTATCAGGAAGCTGGCCGTCAGTCCAGACGCTAACATCATATGTACAAAGCGGTAAGGGAAAGATGGGTTAAAGATAATTTCTTTCCAGTTTGTGGCATACACCACACCGTCGACCACTTCAAAACCCTGCGGTGTTTGCATCCAGCTATTTAAGGCTAATATCCAGAACGCAGAAGTAGTGGTGCCAAGTGCAACAATAAGGGTTGAAGCCGTATGCAGCCAGTTCGGAACACGGCGTATGCCAAACAGCATGATGCCTAAAAACGTGGCTTCTAAGAAAAAGGCGGTAAGTACCTCATAACCTAACAGTGGCCCCGCCACATTACCTACTTTCTCCATAAATCCAGGCCAGTTAGTACCAAACTGAAATGACATGGTGACGCCGCTTACTACACCCAAGGCGAAGCTTAGGGCAAAGACACGTACCCAAAAGCGATACATACGCATCCACACAGGGTGACCTGAAATATTAGAGCGCAGCTTAAAGTAAAATAGAAACCAGCCCATCGCCATGGTGATGGTTGGAAACAAAATATGAAAACTAATATTTAACGCAAATTGTAAACGAGACAGCAAGAATGCATCCACAGAAGGCCCCCTTAGTTAACGCTGTTTTTCCCCGGAAGTAGCTTGTCCTTAAGCTCAAGCATACGGCCCACGCCAGAACCCAACTTCATCAACGTGTTTAACTTTTCAGGCCCAAGATTTTGAAGCTCTTCAGACCATGCCGTAATTGATTCGAGTAAATCGTGAATTTCGTTCAGTTTATGTTGTGCATTTGCCTCTTTTTCATTGGCAGGTGCGTCAAGCAACAAATCACGCAGTAGACTCATGGTTGGGTCTATCTCGCGCTTTCTTCGTTCTTCAAATACTCTATTGGCCAGTGTCCAAATATCGCCAGCCGGAATAAAGAACTCTTTTCTCTCACCAGGAACAAGATGCTGTTTAACTAAGCGCCATGACTGAAGCTCTTTTAAACCCATGCTGGTATTGCCTCTGGATATGTTGAGCGCATCCGCAATTTCCTGCGCCGAAATGGGCTCTTCGTTTAAAACAATAAGCGCTAGAATTTGCCCAACTGTTCTGTTGAAACCCCAACGACTTCCCATTTCACCAAAGTGCATAACCGCAGATGTAATTAAAGGCGTCATTTTCATTTTTGCCTTCCAGAAGTTTCAGAAATTACTGAAAGTTTATTGCTTAGGATCAAGAAACACAAGTTTTATTCGTGATATTGCGTACGAATTTTTGAAAATTTAATATTCTTCTTATTAAGCGCTGCAGTGATTTGACATGCTTCTTCAATAGAAAATTGGTATCTTATAGAGTAAGTCTAGGAACACACTGCGAAAATTCGCTTTATTGATATTTGGCGCAAAGTAATGCAAACAATTGACCATACCCCTACAACGCTTCAAAACTGTGAAGATGAAGCAATTCACTTGATTGAAAGCGTGCAGAGTTTTGGGTATGTCATTGCCATCAATCCTAGTACTAAAAAAATTCAGGTAGTGAGCGAGAACATTAATGACATGTTCAAAGTAGACGTCGTTCCCGGTGAAACACTTATCACTGAACTAATTGACATTCCCACTCCTGAAGCGCGCACATTCCAGACTATTCATGATGCTGTAAAAGGCGGAAATGTACGCCACGCCTACCAGTGGAAGTTTGCTGAAAATGCGCTCCATCTCAAAGATTGGGAGAAAGAAGGGAGTGGCGTTGCCTTCGATTCTAATGGGCTGTTAGTTATTGAGCTTGAGCCAACCCCTCAACTAAGCTTTGAGGCGGCGCAGCAATGGGTGCCAATGGATGTAGATATTCGCGCATTGTTACCCAATGTCGATGACCGCGACTCCATAGGCGATGTTGCCGATGCTATCGCTCAGGTATTTAAGCAATACATAGGTTTCGACTCGGTCATGGTTTATCAGTTTGACAAAACCTACTGTGGTGAAGTAATTGGTGAAGCCGCAAGTACAGATTCTCGCTCATTCAAAGGGTTGAAGTTTCCGGCTTCGGACATCCCCAGTCAGGCCCGTGAACTGTATCTAAAAAATCGAGTGCGCTGTGTCTACGATGTAGAAGAGCAAGTTATAGGCCTTAAGCCTTCGGTTAAAGAGGCCGAACGTCCGCCATTGGATTTATCAATGTCGATGGTTCGCTCTGTTTCGCCTATGCACATTGCCTACCTTAAAAACATGGGGATCCGCTCTTCATTTTCAGTTTCGCTTGTTTTCGAGGGTAAGCTTTGGGGATTGTTAGCATGCCACAATAGTGAACCTGCTTACATCGACCAGAAGAAACGTTTAGTTTGCGAATCATTAGGTCACCTTTATGCCTGGCAGCTTCACACGAAAGCATTGCATAAAAAGAAAGAGCAATTTCAAATTCGCCAACGCAAGCTGAACTATATTGTTCACCAGCTTACTTCATACACGAACCCGCTTGAGGCCATTACGCAGAAAGAAAGAGACTTACTGGATGTTGCTGATTCGTGCGGAATGGTGGTGGTTACCCCTACGGGCAACTATCTGGTTGGTAAGACTCCCACAGAGAAAACCTTGGCAAAATTACTCGAAAAATTTGCCATTAGCGGCTCTGAGCAGTCCATTGCTATAAACCGATTAACAAACGAAATTTTAGATAGTGGCGACCTAAACGGCATTCGAGGCATGTATATTTCCTGCGTGTCTTCAAAACTGGGCTACTACACGGTTTGGTTTAGGGAGCAGAAAGACAAGACCATTCGTTGGGCGGGTCGCGATGCAGCCAGAAAAGATATTGGAAAGTCTCTTACTCCTCGTAATTCGTTTGATATGTATTTGCAAAGTGTCGCTGATGAATCGGTAGAGTGGACCGAAGATGACCAACTAATCATTGAAGGTTTTGATCATCTGTTTATACCTTACGCGCTAAGCTTAAAAGCGTCGCTCGATAAGCAAATTAGTAAATTAGAAGAGCTGGATAAAGCGAAAGATCAGTTTCTTGCCAGCATTTCTCACGAGCTACGTTCACCACTTAACTCCATTGTGGGGTGGACCGATTTAGCGCTTATGGATGTCGGCAATGTGGACAGAATGACTGATGCCCTTGGCGTGATAAAGCGCGCGGCATCAACTCAGGCAGCACTGATCAACGACATTCTCGATTTATCCCGTATTATTTCAGGTACGATGAAGCTCAGTACCCATTCGCTTAATATCGCAGGGTCCATATCTGAAGTTGCCAAATCTTTTGAGGCTGGGTTTGCGAGCAAGAATATTCAGCTATCGATAAATTGCGAAGACGATCACACGCAAATTCTGGGTGACAATCTCCGTATAAAACAGGTTATCAATAACCTGTTGAGCAATGCGCTTAAGTTCACGTCGAAAGGCGGTACTGTGCATGTAAGAGGTCGAAGAGAGCATTCAAACTACCTTTTCCGCGTTAAAGACAATGGCAAAGGTATGACGCGCGAGCAGCTATCTCATGTTTTCGAACGTTTTTATCAAGGTAAAAACGAGCACAACAAACATGGGTTGGGCTTAGGCCTGTCTATTGTGAAAAGTTTAGTGGAGATGCACGGTGGTGAAATTTATGCTGAAAGCGACGGACCTAACACGGGAACAACGTTTTACGTAACGCTGCCCATTGCGCCGCTTAATTTGCACGACGACATTATTGAAACTAAGAACTCTGAAATTAGCGACCTGACTGAGTCTTTGCGTTTGAACGGCTTACGGATTTTAGTCGCAGAAGATGAGCAAGACGCCCGTGATTTTATAAAGCTGTTTCTAGAATCTAACGGCGCGCGAGTTAATGTTGTAAAGAACGGCCTGTTAGCATGGAAAGAAATTAACGATATGCCAGAAGCCTTCGATCTTCTGCTATCGGATATTGGTATGCCGGAAATCGACGGGCTGGGTTTAGTTCTAAAAATAAGAGCCAGTGAAATACCAGAAATTGCAAAGCTTAATGCCGTAGCACTGACCGCTTATGCCTATACATCTGATCGCGTTAAAGCACTTAAAGCTGGCTTTAACAACTATGTGTCAAAGCCAGTCGATGGCGAAGAATTGCTGACAATTCTGGAAATGTACTTACCAGAAACGTCACACTAACTCTGACGACTCCCCGTCTTCTTTGCAACCTTTGATCAGCGGTATTACGAAGATAGAGCGCGAAGATAGAGCGCGAAGATAGAACGTTAACAAAGCTGACGCATATCTTTGAATAGGTCGTTTAGTTTAAGCAACGACAGGTATGCTTTGTAGTGTAGAAGTCGCGTAGTCGACTTCGTGCTTCTCTACCTAATTTAATGCCTTTCAACGCTCATTGCTTTCAAAGTTCACCGAAGTCAAAATTCATCTACCAGCGGCGGAGTAATAGCTGGTAGGTGGTTTTATCTAACAGCGACTCGCGGGGCGACGAACTTTCTTTATCGGGAAGGGCAGCACGCGCTTCCTCAAGCGATGCATATCTATCCCCGTCAATATAAAACGCGCTGGCTTCAGATGTAGGTTTACCGTCTAGGGAATAGGTGGTGTTTAACAAGTCTGACGTGGTAGTTATGTTGCTGTGCCCGATAAAGTCGGCAACGCCATCGCCATTCACATCTTTGGTGAGCCAAGCTAGCTCAAGTGGCTGATTCAATTCCCCCGAATTCTGCATTGTCGACACAGCTTGATTGAATTGCGCAATAATCCTTTCAGCGTTAGCAACATTTTTGCTGATAGCTATTTGAAATCCGGTTTTTGCTAAAGGTTTTGCTGAAAAGTGCAAGGTTTCTTCATTATCGTTAGCCAGCAGTATGTTTAGCTCTCGCGCAAGCAGCTGGGTGGTAATTAAGTAAGGCGCTCTATCGTCGGCAAGTTGTCGAAATGCATCAAACGTAGTGGGGTTGCGTGACCACTTTATATCTTTCAGCAGTCTGAATGAGGGCGTATTCGCAAAGCGATTTTCAATAGCGACCCGGTTGTCTTTTAAATGAGGAAAAAGCTTTATTGCCTCAACGTCCGCCTCTTTGCTTACCGCGTAAAGGTAAATGGGTAAGTAGATATCGGATAGAACATAGTTGCTGCTATCCTCGCCCAAATTAACGTAGGCAAATTCACCGTCTAGCTTACCTGTCAGTACAGAACTGCCCAAAAAAGCTTGTCGCATAACCTGAAGTTGGATATCCAACTCCGCCTTCTGAAACACCTTTTCGAGCAGTGTGTTAACTCGAGCAGGCTCCCCATCGTCGCTTATGTAGGTCTCGAAGGAAGCTGCACCTAATTTGGTAGGGGCGGCATGTAATTGCGAAACATTAAAACAACAAAGGGCTAGGCTTATGCCTAATAAAGAAAGACGTTGAGTGAAAATAGAGAGCGAGAACGCGCTGAATCTTACCAAAGGTGAACTCCGAACTGCCGTCATACATTTACTACACTGTAATGCAGTTAGTCGCTTAATTCCAATAAACACGTACTGGCTTAAATTAACAAAATGTAAGCGACATCAATATATTGAGTGTAGTGTCCACGTTTATACTAGCTTTTATTAAGTAAAGTCATTCGTGACGATAAGCCGGTTTCATTGCCAGCTTAACGTCACGAACTTGATTGCATGCGTAATTGGATGCGTATAAGCGCGCTCAATATAAACGCTCAATTTAAACGCTTATTCTCCAAAGCTTCCCGCAGGACCTGGATAAACTACTACGCTTTCAACACCGTCCTTGTTCACGCTGGCTACGCCAAAGAAGTAGTTGTCGATAACAACGTTCTCAAGCATGGCCTCGGTGACGTTACCCACATATTTACTGTATTCCCATTGCGGAGCATCAGTATGACGCCAGTATACTTTGTACCCTTTAAGCTGCGGGTTCTCTTCAGCGTCTAGTGCATCCCACTTTAAAAATGTTGAAGGTTGAACTGCACCGGCAATTTCTACATTTGCAGGTGGGTTCGGTGCCCACGCCATCGCAGCAAGAGAAACAGCATTAAGGCCAGTAAGTTTGGCTGCGTAATCAAAGTCGACGCCATCCAAGGTGTCACCATAGGCAACACCGTCTTCTACGCGAAGATCTTGATGTTGGCGGGTGTAGTTTTCGTTAGTTTCCATAATACGAATACCCGGGTAGCCCAAGTCGTTGAACGGGCGGTGATGGCCGCCACGACCAAAACGGTCCAAGCGATAAATCACCATTGTGTCTAAGTTCTCAATATACTGATCGGCAATTTTATCGATGTAACGGGCAAGGTTACGGCTTGGTGAGTCAACTTCACCCCCGGTGAAACGTCGCATGCGCGCTTCTTTATCCGTTTCGGTTACGCGTGTACCTTCAGCAAACAAGCGAGCGGTGGTGTTGTTAATCACACCGTTAACCCCTTCGATATTGCCTATCATGTCATTATTGAGCACGGCTTTAATTCGCCAGCCGTCTTCCTTGGCTTGGTTTGCCATAATACGCCCGCCGAAAAGCCCTTGCTCTTCGCCAGATAAAGCAGCATACACGATACTGCCGTTAAACTTGTATTTGGATAGTACTCGTGCAGCTTCAAGGGTACCGGCAACACCAGAGGCGTTGTCGTTTGCACCTGGTGAATCAGACGTAAAATCCATCACATCAGACACCCGTGAATCAATGTCGCCAGACATTATCACGTAACGATCAGGGTCAGTACTACCGCGCTGAATAGCGATAACACTAACCACTTCTACCGGCTCGGGAATACGTTTTTCTCCGCTGATGACTTCCGACTGGTAGTACACTTCTAAGCAGCCACCACACTCGGCTGAAATTTTATCAAATTCAGATTTAATCCAACGTCGCGCAGCACCAATACCACGAGTATCGGACTCGGTCTCAGAAAGGGTATGGCGTGTACCAAAGTTCACCAGCGTAGTAATGTCTTTTTCAATGTTTTCAGCGGAAACATTTTTGGCAATATCATAAAGTGCTTGCTGCTGCTCGCTTTGTGCGTGAGCGGAGAATGACGCTGTGCTACTTACCAATACAGCTGATGCCAGTACTTTCGTTAATTCAGTTCTTATTTTTGCACTTATACTAGCTAGTGCGGGTCGGTTTTTTATCATTGTTATCTCCTGTTTTTATTTTTCACCGTAACGAATACGTGGCAAAGCTACAATTAGAGTAAACGTGTTTAATGGTTGGTCATCGCAAGGCATCGCGATTGAAAAACGGAGTAAGGCGCTGGGAATGAAAAATGACTTTAAAAAAAACAAAAAAGCCGGCATTCGCCGGCTTTCAGAATATGGGTTTACGCTAGCGCTTAAATAAACGCAAACGCGTCGCCAAATAGGTTCTCAACTTTTAAGCCGCGTTGTGTAAAATCATCGCGTACAACTTTGGCCATTTCAAAACGACCTGCAACGTAAACCTGAATATTGGCAAAGTCAGCGTGGTCTGCCATTACCGCATGGTGTACCCAGCCCGTTCTGCCTTTCCATTCGTCGCATGCAAACTCTACAACCGGCACAAAAGTGAAGTGATCGTTAGTTTCAGCGAGCTCAGTTAGCTTGTCGGCTAAATACAAGTCAGCCGCATGTTTACCACCCCAATAGAGTGTAACTGGGGTCTTGTCACCGCTGTTAAGATGCTCTTGCAGAATTGAATAGGTATACGAGAAGCCAGTACCACCTGCAATGAGTACCATAGGCAGGCCATTGCTTTGCAAAAAAGCATTACCATTACCTACGTTTACGGTAATTTCGCCATCTGTACGCATGCGCTCAAGCACTTCACCAGCGTAGCTGTTGCCAGGCTCAGCGCCAATGTGTAATTCAATGCGGCTATTATCAAATGCGGCATTGGCAATAGAAAACGGACGCATATCTTTTTCGCCCATTACCACCATGGCGTACTGACCCGCCTTAAACTCAACAGGGCTTTCTGGCGTTAATTCAACTTTTTGAACCACTTCGGTTAAAGGCGTGATGCTTGCAACCTTACACTTAATTTCTGACATGTATTCTCTTCTAACCTTCTTGCTTAGCGTGTCGCCTTTTCATGCGCTTAAAAAAAAGCGCATGCTTCAATACAAAATAAATAGCGCTAAAAATAGTCGCTACATAATACCAAGACTGTCCCAAATATCATCAACGCGTTTTTTAACGTCTTCGTCCATTACAATAGGTACGCCCCATTCTCGGTCGGTTTCGCCCGGCATCTTGTTTGTTGCATCCATGCCCATTTTAGAGCCTAGCCCTGAAACGGGGGACGCAAAATCCAAGTAGTCGATAGGCGTATTTTCTATCATTACCGTGTCGCGGGCTGGGTCCATACGGGTGGTGATGGCCCAAATAACATCGTTCCAGTCACGCGCGTTGACGTCGTCATCGCACACTATCACAAATTTGGTGTACATGAACTGGCGCAAGAACGACCACACACCCATCATCACCCGTTTCGCATGCCCTGGATACTGTTTCTTCATCGTCACCACTGCCATGCGATAAGAACATCCTTCAGGCGGTAAGTAGAAGTCGACAATTTCAGGGAACTGCTTTTGCAAAATGGGCACAAACACTTCGTTTAGCGCAACACCTAAAATAGCTGGCTCATCTGGTGGACGGCCTGTATAGGTCGAATGATAGATAGGATCTTTACGATGGGTAATATGAGTAACGGTAAATACAGGGAAGTCGTCGACTTCATTGTAGTAACCGGTGTGATCTCCATAAGGGCCCTCAGGCGCAGTTTCATCTTGTGCAATATAGCCTTCAAGCACAATCTCGGCACTGGCAGGTACTTGTAAATCGTTACTAATAGACTTAACTACTTCGGTTTTATCACCACGTAGTAAACCTGCAAAAGCATACTCGGAAAGGGTGTCTGGTACAGGAGTAACCGCACCTAATATAGTAGCGGGATCTGCGCCAAGTGCCACAGAGACAGGGTAAGGCTCGCCCGGATGGGTTTGACACCACTCACGAAAATCAAGGGCGCCACCACGGTGTGATAACCAGCGCATTATAAGTTTGTTTTTGCCGATAACCTGCTGACGGTAAATGCCCAGATTCTGACGCTTCTTATGCGGCCCTTTAGTAACACTCAAACCCCATGTTACCAACGGCGCAGCGTCACCCGGCCAGCAGCGCTGTACCGGAATTTTCGATAAGTCTACGTCGTCACCGGTAAGCACCACTTCCTGACAAGGGGCTTTTTTAAGGACTTTGGCAGGCATATTAAGCACCTGCTTAAATACTGGCAGCTTCTCCCAAAGATCTTTCAGCCCTTTAGGCGGCTCTGGCTCTTTCAAATAAGCCAGTAGCTTGCCTACTTCACGCAGTGCTTCAACAGACTCTTGACCCATGCCCATAGCTACGCGCTCTGGTGTACCAAACAAATTTGCCAATACGGGCATGTCGTGATTTTTAGGGTTTTCAAATAACAGTGCAGGGCCGCCGGCACGCAACGTCCTGTCGGCAATTTCTGTCATTTCAAGGTCGGTATCAATGGGCTGGGTAATGCGTACCAATTCACCTTTAGCTTCTAGCTGGCGAATAAAGTCGCGTAAATCTTTGTACTTCATCAGTGCAGGTGCATCCACAAACTCAATTTATGGCAAGAATATACTATTTAGCGCCAAAGTCCGATCAGTAAGCGCTGTGTTTACACGATTAAACGTTTTACAGATAAATTACGCTTTACAGAGGTGCCATTTGGGTGTGATATAAGAAAGCGTTAAAAATATTAACAAATCTAGGGCTAATAGTGCTTTGGTGTGTGCGCTTCGGTATAGGTTGTTACCATAGTGCTTTGCTGAGGTGTTTTACAGTGGCCAGCGTGCTAAATCCCTACTAACCCTTTTGCCTAAGGTGGTTACATGAGTTCATTCGATCAGGACATGTTAGACGAATTAAATTTGTTACTGAAGTTTCCAACAGACAGCCTACTTCAAGGTTTAAAAATTCATCACGATGCCAGCCAAAGCATGGTGAACGCAGCATCCAGGCTATACTCCAAAGGCCTAATCACCCAGCCAGACGGTGGTTACCTAACTGATCTAGGTATTGACCTAGCCGATCACGCCCGCCATATCCAATCGGCCATGTGCCCAAGAAAAAGTAGCCACTAAAAGCAAGATGCTAGCGTACGGTTAAATGCATGTGGTCAGCATAAAGTTGAAAGTAGATATTAGCTGGCCGCAGACGCTCATGTGTCCATTCGTAAAGAAAAGCATGTCTTGGTTAAGATAATCTATAATTAGTCGATACCTTAACTAAGACATTGTAATCAACACATACTCTTTTGCTATGAAACGTATTCTACACACAGCCTTATTTATCTGCGCGACTGTCACGGGTTTTTGCGCTCATGCTCTTGAAGGGGAAACGATTGAAGAGCTTCGCGCAGTTCAGCTTTACAGCCAAGATGCCTTAATCGATATGATTAATGCTAATACGCATTTAGACAAAGTAGTGGCTGATCGATGCCAATTAGTGCAAGACATTGAAGCGCGTGCCAACGTGTTGAAAGTACCGGCCTACCAGTTTTTATGGGGAGATATGCTGGCGTGGGGCGTGTGCGTAGATGCTGAACCTGTCCGTGGAATTGGCTATATGGAAGATGCCGCGAATCAAGGTTTGCCTGCAGCACTTGAGCAGCTTGGACGTTATTACGCAAAAGGCACACTGGTACAGCAAGATAAATCTCGCGCCGTAGTGTATTTACGAGAAGCCGCTGCGCTTAAAAACCTAAAAGCGCAAATTCACTTGGTTGAGTTGTTTTTGGACGGTTATGGCAGCCCTTACGATTATGAAGACGCCTACCACTGGCTGTATAACTCTGTAACCAACGATAAAAAGCAGCATCAGAAAATAGCGTCATATCTTGCTCGTTTGGAAAAATTAATGCACCCGAAAGCCGTGCGAGAGGCAAAGCGGCCTTTGGATAGTTAAAAGCTACAAGCGGCGAGGTGATAACGAACACCTGCAGGCAACTAAAATCTTAAGGGCAGAAAGGCTGGCAAACACAATAAGCCAGCTTCGGCAAAAGCGTATTTATGTCCGTAGCACATCTATGTCTTTACGTAGGCTTAACGCTTACGCCAGCCAGTAAGCATAGGGCGAACTAACTGAATGTTACCCATACGTTGTACAGCAAACACGGAAGCAATATGCACCAACACACAGCCGTACAATACATCAGCCATAATACTGTGTATCCATTCCAGCGTGCTATTTCCAAACAGTGCGTCTATTTCTTCCATCATAAAACCGGTAATACCTAACCCAAGCAAAAGGGCAATAACTGCCATCACCATAAGCCAGCCAAAAGGATTGTGGCCATTAGTACGTGGGATTTGTTTATGCTTTAAGTGCTGAAGATGTTCTCTAAAGGCCTGTTTGCTTAGCGAAATAGTGGAGAAGCTAGCGTAAGCTGTGGAGCCCTTTTTGTTGGTATTAGCTGAATATAAGCCCCAAGCAACGCGCATAGATATAAGCGCTACGCCCACATAGCCCGCTATTTCATGAAAAAGCCGGCCCGGCTCTACAATAAAGTAGTTGGTGATAAAACTTGCAACAATGCCCCAGTGGCATACGCGCACTACCCAATCCCAAACATAAATATCTGAACCCGTGTCTTTAGCTTTGTGCATTACGTGACTTTCTCAGGGTAAAACAAAAACGCTGCAATAGTTTGCAGCGTTTTTATCAAGTTTTAAAGCAAACGTTCGATGAACCGTTTGCTAAACAGAATTTAGTGCATTTCTTTTTTAACAATGCTGCCATCAACAGGGTTAAAGTAAATCTCTACTTTGTTCTCTTCTTTATCGAAGCCGTAGATTTCGTAGCAGTTACCGCCTGTCACTTTAAATTCGTTGATTTTGTAGCCTTGCGCTAACAGCTGAGCCTGAAACGCATCTTGGTTTTGCCATTCAGCTTCCGGCGCAGTAGTACACTGAGTGGTGCCGTGCTCTGCACTACATGCGCTTAATAAGGTCGCGGCGCCAATAGCAGTAGCCATCATTAGTTTTTTCATTGCAGTCTCCGTTTCGCTTTTTATTTAAAAGTTCTTTCTATCCTACTTAAATATTGTACTGACATTGTTCTTTTGTGCATAGAGGTTGCACAACTTTGTTGTACAGAATTGAGTTCTGTTTGGTTTCATAACGGGGCACAGAATACTTGTCATAAAATTGCCTCCGACATGTCACGGATAGTTCATCGAACCGTCTCAAAAGGATTCTACATTTTTGGGCTTTGATATTTCTAAACACTAGGCAATGTCGCCAATCTGTCGGCGAAATGTTTAAAAAAATACATAAAACACCCAATAAGCACACAAAAGGAATGATTTGATGCGTCCTCTGTACCCACGAACGGTTTATCCACGCTCTCTGCTTGCCACAACAATTGCATTTGCACTATCAAGCGCCGCAATTGCACAAGAAGTAGCGCCCGACACAGAAAACGAACATAACTATATAGAAGAGATTACGGTAACCGCACAAATGCGTGAGCAGTCCGTTATGGATGTGCCTGTTACTATGGATGTAATAGGTAGCGAGTTCTTAGAGCGCACAAATATCATGGAACTTGATGAGCTTTCTCGAATTTTACCTAACGTTCAAATTCAAGAGCAGGCCGTAAGCTTACCGTCTTTTAATATTCGGGGCGTGACTGACGACGTATCTTCGGTGTCGGCAACGCCTCGCATCTCTGTATATCAAGATGGCTTTGATATCAGTAAAAAGACGGTAGCCAGCGTCGCGCTTTTTGATATTGCGCGCGTAGAGGTTTTAAAAGGCCCCCAGCCAACCTTGTTTGGTGTGGCGGCAGCCAATGGTGCGGTAAGTATTCATTCTAATCTTCCCACCTTCGAACAAGAAGGCAAGGTACAGGTTGGCTATAACTCAGAGCAAGGGCAAGAACTTGAATTCATGTATAACCAGCCTATTAACGACAACCACAGTTTTCGTATAGCAGGTCTTTATCGCGAAATGGACGGCATTGTAGAAAACGATGCCTGTAGTGCTGACTCCTATTACGGTAATGCAAATATGTACAACCATCTTGGTGAAGAAGTGCCGTGCAACAGCGAAGATCTTCAGGGTGTTTCAGTACAAGCACTACGTGCAACATGGCGAGCGAATTACGATCAGCTTGAAATCATTGCGCGCGCAGCCATGGAGTATAACGACCAGCCGGGCATCGCTTTCAAATCTGGCTCTATCGCACCAAACGGTGGAGATACTAGCCCTTTTACCGATGCTGAGTTCAGCTTGGGTGGTGAATTAGGTATTGAGCGTACGCTTCAAGCCTATGACTTAACCGTAAACTACGATTTCAACCAAATGCTTAGCCTACATGCCGATGCCTACTATAAAGATGTAGAAGTAAGCGAAGGTTTTGATGCTGATGGTTCAGCGTTGCGTATTCAAGATGCTTATTTTGATAACGACGCTACGCTTCAAGGCGCATCAATGCGTTTGGTATTTGATTCTGGAGACAAGCTGGCAGCTTTTGTTGGCGCATCCATTACTCAAGACGAATCGATTTTGCCTTACTATGTAATGGTAGACCCCTTTATACGCGGAACGTTTGATGCAGTAAAAGCACAGTTAGAGGCTAGTTCGAATATTCCACTAAATCAGAATATCGCTACCGGCGCATCGTTAGAAGAAATAGAAGCACTGCGTGCGATGTTAGTGTCGCAACTGTTTAATGAAGATGGCTCTCCTATTTCTAATCCTGCATTGCCGCCTATTCTGATACAAGGGCCGTTTATATTTGAAGCTGAACTTGATATAGCGTCTTATGTTGCTGAGGTGTCGTATTTTGTTACCGACGACATCAACATTACTGCTGGCATTCGCTATATCGACGAAACACGTTATACCCGTAATACTTATACTACTGCAGATGGTGCATTTACGTTCGATGCCGAGCGCGACTTTGACGATACCCTGCCGCGCTTTGCCGTAAGCTATGATGTTAATAACAACTGGAACGTATACGCGAACTACGCTAGGGGACGACGTTCACCAGTTGTGGATGCTAATGCAGGTGGCGTTAATGTGACTAAACCTGAAATAGTAGACAGTTACGATTTAGGTATTAAATACCAAAGCGCGAACTTCCTGTTCTCAGGTGCCATTTTCACCTACGAATACAGCGATTATCAGCAAAGCTTTACCGACGCAGAAACCTTACAGTCTATTACTGTAACGGTAGGCGACTCGACCATGTCGGGTATTGAAGGCATGGCGACCTATAACTACAGCGAAACGCTGACGCTAACAGCAAGCCTTGGTTTCCTTGATGCTGAATTTGCCGACAATACTGCTGATGGGTCTGAGTTCCAATACGGTGGCAATAAGTTCCGCTTAGCGCCAGAGGTTAGCGGCGCGATAAACATCAACAAAGTATTCAATATGGACAGTTTTGACATTGATGTTAACTGGCTTACCAGCTTCCAGTCAGAAGTGTTTTTTGAAAGCAGCAATTACCCTGGTCTTTCTCAAGATACTTACTCACTGACTGATGTATCGGTGAAGCTGCTTCAAGACAACAGCAAGTTTGCCTATGAGCTTTACGTGAACAACCTGTTTGATAAAGAATTCTTGATTGATGCTGGTAATACGGGCGGTGGATTGGGTATACCTACCTTCGTACTCGGCATGCCACGCATTGCTGGTGTGCGTGTTTATTACGAGTTTTAGAAGTAAAGAATAAGAGAGTACCTATTCCCGTCAATATGCCCCTATCTTGATGGGAATAGGACGTAACTTAAATTGTATGGGTCACAAGAAGGAGTATCAGAGACTCTGATTTTATTCGGTGCGATTTAACTATAACGTCTTGCACTCTGTCTTTGGTGATGAAAAGCAAAAGAAGACATTTAATGCTAGTGCAGCTACAATAAAGATTCTCAAAGAACCTCGGAGAATCTACATGCCTTTAAAAGCTACCTCAGTAAGATTAGATGACGAAACACTTGCACGTGTAGGCGAGATGGCTAAGGCGATGGACAGGCCTAGGGCTTGGCTGATGGCCGAAGCTATCAAGCAGTTTGTTGCTCGCGAAGAGTGGTTTATCCAAGAGGTGGAAAAAGGAGTGAAGTCCGCTGATGAGGGACGTTTGACCGACCATGCTGATGTCAAAGCTAAATGGGAGGCTAAGCGTGCAGCTCAAATGGACTGATCTTGCAGGTACCGATTTAGAGAAAATTGAAGCTCATATTGCGCAAGAAAATGGCCCCTCTGTAGCTATCGACGTTATAATGAACATTATTGATAGTTCGCACCTAGTCTTATCAGAACATCCTAGAGCGGGCCGTCATGGCCGATTGAAGAATACGCGGGAACTTGTGATTAATGGCCTGCCGTTTATCGTTATATATCGAGAAAACATCATTACAAATTGCATCGAAATACTACGTGTTCTTCATGATGCACAGCAATGGCCCAGCGCAGATTAAAAACACACTATTTGTGGAAAGCACTAAGCTCGTTGTCAGACTTGTAAGGTAGCGTTTGTAGCCTTTAACTTTATAAATAACGTGCATAGGCTAGAGCCTATACACGCTTATAAACTTGTAGAACGCTATGTCTCAATCTCAAAACTATGCGTGTTAACTACTTTTCCAGCTTTGGTTAAAATTGCATCCACATAGTGCCACGTGGCTTTTGCGCTGTCTTCGCTGACGGTCAATGTCATAAAGCCGCGCTTGTGCAGATTACAGTACTGCAAATCTTCAATTAGAAGCGGAAGATCGTTGGCAAGCGTTTCTGCCATGTCATCATCCATACTTAGGTAATGTTCCATACCGGGTGACGTCACGCCTGGTGTGGCAAGTTCAACCCCTACCTCTGTACCATCTTTCAGGGTTAATTTGTTATGCCATGCGTTATGTGTATCACCTGCAAGGGCAATAACTGGCTTGCCGACAGATTTAAGCTGCATCAGAACCTGTTCCCGCTCAATAGGGTAGCCATCCCATGCGTCTAAGTTGTAAGGCATTACGGTATTGATAAGCGCAAGCTCTTGCTCACTAAGTGCACCACCTTGCTTTTGTTTGCGTTTGATATTCGCGAGCCTATGTACATGATCAGGTATTGCTTTGCGTTCAACGCCGTTAAAAATAGATACAGGGAAAAGCATGCGGCCTATTAATAGCTGTTGCCCTAACACCTGCCATTTAGCCTGGCTTTGCCGCATAGACGAATGTAGCCAGTTGCGTTGGGTTTCACCGAGTAAACCGCGGTTAGGGTTGCCGATGTCTTTCATAAAGCGTGCTTGGTCAAATGCTTTAGTTTCAGCATCGCGATAGTTGGCGTATTCAAGCTGTTTGTCGCGGGCAAGAACGCGGGTGTCGAGCATATATAAGTCAAGAAGTTTACCAAAGGTAAACTGACGATAAATTTCTAAGCGCTCGGTGCCAAAAGGTGGGCGAATGGGTAGCCACTCATAAAAAGCTTGTACGGCCGCTGCACGACGGGCATAAAAATCTCCTTCATCCTCTTGGTGATTCTCAGCACCGTCTTTGTAGGTGTCGTTAGTAATTTCATGATCATCCCACACAACAATAAATGGCTTATATTGATGTAACGACAGCAAGCCTTCATCCGTACGATATAGCGCGTAGCGGTTGCGATAGTCAGTGAGAGTGTAAAGCTCGGTGTCGTTATCAGGCGCATAGGTCCTGCCAATTTCCTTGGCGTGCTCAGTTGCGTAGCCTTCGCCATCGTACTCATAAATGTAGTCACCAAGGTGCAATACATAATCGATGTTATCGTTTTTCGCTGCCTCCATGTATGGCGTGAAAAAGCCAGCAGGGTAGTTAGAACAGGAAAATATGCCGAACGTAACGTCAGACACATCGGCTTCAGGCAGCGTACGGGTTTCGCCCACAGGGCTTATATTATTGGCACTTTTAAAACGGTAAAAATAACGGTTAGCCGGACTAAGTCCTGCTACATCGACTTTTACGGTAAAATCATGGATTGCTTTGGCTTCAACAATACCGCTACTTATCACATTGGCAAAATCAGCATCGCTTGCCATTTCCCATAAAATATCGGCCTTGGCTAAACCTGACTTTGAGCCCGAACCTGAGCCCAAATTTGCTGTGGGCACGGCGCGCGTCCAAATAATCACGGCGTCTTTTAATGGGTCTCCACTCGCCACACCATGGGTAAAGGTTGCGTTAGTTTGTGGTTGGCTGTTTGCTGAAGTGCTAACGGTACAGCCTGCTAGCCCTGTAGACACTGCTACGCTCGCGCCTGCGAGTGACGACAGCTTTATAAACGATCTTCTATCCATATGCCTGCTCTTTATAAGGTTTGTAAGGTATCCGATGATGTATTGTTTTGTTGAACGCTCATGCAACAAAAACGAAAACCCATTTTTATACTGAGTGTTTGTGACATAGAGATGTCAGGCTGAGAATCCATAATAACAGTCAATGTTTTACTGCAAATACTGTTATACTGTGCAGCAAATAACCACATGAACCAAAAATGGTTTGTGTGTCTAAACAATCATATTTATGTTTTCTACAGGGATTTAAAGAACTAAGCCACAAACGAAAACACGTTGAACAAAAAACGAAAGGTAAATTTAAAATACATGAGTGATGATCCGCATTATCAGCGCGAGAAAGAGAAGTACGAAAATCCGGTAGCCAGCCGCGAATATTTAATGAGTTTATTAAAAGAGCACGACAAGCCGTTGTCGTTTCTTGATATCTGTAACTTGGTGAACGCCTTCGACGAAGAAGCGCGAATTGGAATTCAGCGCCGACTACGTGCCATGGAGCGCGAAGGTCAGGTGCAATTTACCAAGCAGAAAAAATACATTCTCCAAAACCGTGATGAACTCATTAAAGGCAGAATTATTGGTCACCGTGATGGCTACGGCTTTTTGCGTCCTGAAGATAAAAGCGGTGATTTATTTATCAGTGCTGGGCAAATGAACCTGTTCCTTCACGACGATGTGGTAGAAGCACGTATTAGTGGTACCGATCGCCGTGGAAGAAAAGAAGCGTTTGTTACGCAAGTCATTGAGCCACGCAGCGAGCCAATAGTTGGCCGCTATTTTGTTGAGCAAGGTTTTGGCATGGTCGTGCCAGATGACAGTCGGTTGCAGCACGAAATTGTCATTCCACCAGAGAGCACACACGGTGCTCGAATGGGGCAGGTGGTTGTGGTAGAGCTTACCCAGCGTCCACGCCGTAAAATGAGTCCGGTGGGCAAAATTGTTGAAGTACTTGGTGAACATATGGCGCCAGGTATGGAAATAGAAATGGCACTTCGCACGTTTGATATTCCGCACCAGTGGCCAAATGGCGTAACCAAACAAGTGGAAAAGCTTACCGATCAGGTGCCCGATGAAGCCAAAAAAGGTCGCATCGATTTACGCCAGCTTCCGCTGGTCACCATCGATGGTGAAGACGCCCGCGACTTCGATGACGCAGTATATTGTGAACCGCTAGACGATGGCGGCTGGCAGCTGTGGGTAGCCATTGCCGATGTAAGTCACTATGTAAGAACAGGCTCAGCCCTTGATGATGAAGCGCAGCAGCGCGGTAACTCGGTTTACTTCCCTGACCAAGTAATTCCTATGCTACCGGAAGTGCTGTCAAACGGCTTGTGTTCATTAAACCCTGAAGTCGACCGCCTATGTATGGTGTGTGAAATGACCATCAGTGCAAATGGCAAACTAGAAGAATTCCAGTTTTACGAAGCGGTCATGAACTCACACGCCCGTTTAACCTACACTAAAGTGTGGAGTATTCTGCAGGGCGACAAAGAACTTCATCAGCGTTACGAGCCTCATGTACCTCATTTACGTAATCTTCACGACTTGTACCGCGCGCTTAAAAAAGCCCGTGCTAAGCGTGGGGCGATTGAATTTGAAACCCAAGAAGTGAAGTTTGTATTCAACGCCCAGCGCAAGATTGAAAATATTGTGCCGCTGGTGCGTAACGACGCGCACAAGCTTATTGAAGAGTGCATGATCATGGCAAATGTGAGTGCGGCTCTTATGCTTGAAAAGCATGAGGCGCCAGCGCTATATCGTGTGCACGACAAACCAGACGCCGACAGGCTTACCGCATTTACCAGTTACTTAAGTGAAATCGGTATTCCTCATCGCATAGTTGAAGACGCAGAGCCTGCCGCGTTTACCGATGTGGTGCTTAAAACCCGCGGTCGAGTGGACGAAGAACTAATTCAAACCATGCTGCTGCGCTCAATGAAGCAAGCGGTTTACGACGGTGACAACGTAGGTCACTTTGGGTTGGCGCTAGAAGCTTACGCGCACTTCACGTCACCTATCCGTCGCTACCCAGACTTGGTCGTGCACCGTGCGCTAAAAGGCATTATTGCTAAACAGCAGGGCAAAAAAGCAGTCAGTGGCGCGAAAAACTACACCGTTGATGAAATTGAACAGTTAGGCGAGCAGTGTTCAATGACAGAGCGCCGCGCCGATGATGCCACCCGTGACGTGGCTGACTGGCTCAAGTGCGAGTTTATGCTCGACCACGTCGGCGACACTTTTGAAGGTGTGGTCAGCTCGGTTACAAACTTTGGCTTATTTATTCGTCTTACCGAATACCACATCGACGGCCTAGTACACATTACATCGCTAGATGATGACTATTATCACTATGACGACGTAAAACAAGCGCTGGTTGGTGAGTCGGGCCACCGCCAGTTCAGATTGGGTGATACGGTTGAAGTAACCGTAGCAGCGGTCAACCTTGATGAAAGAAAGATTGATTTATTACTCGATAAGTCTATGCTGCGCGGCACTAAGGGTAAGAAGGTAAAAGTGAGGTCTGCGAAAAAGGCTTCAGATAAACCTACTCGTTTTGATAACAAATCACGCTCTGATAAAGGCTCGCGTTCTGATAAAAAAGGGAACAAAGGCAAAGGCGGCTCAAGCTCGTCTAGTCGTAGCGGTGGAAAATCGTCAAGTCGCGGCAGCGCCAAAGGCGGTAGTAGCGGCAAAACACTGTCATTGAATAAAAGAGGTAAGCGTTAAATGGCGCAGCAAGAATGGTTATACGGTTTACATGCCATGCAGTCGGTACTTGAAAAAGAACCCGAGCGTGTAATGGAGGTGCTAGTGTTAAAAGGTCGCAATGACGAGCGCCTAACCAACATTGTTAACCAAGCCCGTCGTTTCGGTATTTCAGTTCAGTTTTGTCAGCGCAAAGCGCTAGATGACAAAGTAAGCGGTGAGCAACACCAAGGCGTGGTAGCAAGAGCGAAACCAGCCCGCGTGCTAGATGAAGCTGACTTAGACAAAATTTTAGAAAGCGAAGCGCAGCCCTTAATCTTGGTATTAGACGGCGTTACCGACCCGCATAATCTAGGTGCGTGCCTGCGTACTGCAGATGGAGCAGGGGTGCACGCGGTAGTAGTACCGAAAGATAAATCAGCAAGCTTAAACGGCACAGTAAGAAAAGTGGCCTGTGGTGCAGCTGAAGTGGTTCCACTTATTCAAATCACGAACCTGGCCAGAACCTTGAAGCACCTTCAAGATAAGGGCCTTTGGATTGTTGGCACAGCCGGTGAAACCGATAAGACCCTTTATGATGTAGACCTGAAAGGCCCAACTGCATTAGTAATGGGGGCTGAAGGTAAGGGCATGCGTAGGCTTACCAAAGAAACGTGCGATGAGTTAGTGAAGCTTCCTATGGCTGGCAGTGTGACAAGTTTAAATGTGTCGGTAGCAACCGGCGTGTGCTTATACGAGATCGTAAGACAGCGCAGTTTATGAGACTAAGTTGCTAGAATTGAGCCTCTAATGAGTTTTCAATTGGTTTTTAAAAAAGCGTGTACCTTTGGGTACACGCTTTTTTTATATTTAAGTAAAACTTATAAAGAGTTTAATATTTTGTTACATTTGAGTTTGTGAAATTAATGTTAATTATAGTTTTTTATTCCTACCATGAATCTGCTCGTAATACACATTTGGCGCGCTCTTCATAAGTTGTGTTGTTTTTTTGTGCATTTTTAAAGGTATTAAAAATGCTCACCAGGGTTAAGGCAACATACTCAACAGCCTGATTCGCCGCCTAATATGAGCTCTGTAAATAATTTGGTAATACCGTTTATTTGCATACCTGACAAACGGGTAGGTCGTTGCAACGCAGTTGCGTCGGTTGTCATGGATGAGCTTTTCGTATGAGGTAATGGTTATACCTGTATGTCATTTAATAACAAATAGCTTCCAAAGCACGGAATAAAACAGTGTTGAAGTTAATAAGACAGATAAAACAGGAAATAAATTTTGAACTCAAAATTAAATAAGAAACACACATGTCTAACAGCAGCTGCTCTAGCTGTATCACTTGGCTTAATGGGTAATTCTGCAATGGCAGCAGGCGAAGGTCTGGTAAAAGTTAAAGAAAAGCCTCAAACCCTAAAACAAGCACTAGGTAAGCGATTGACTGTCGATCGTCTTGTCACCACTGACCAAGAGCGTTACATCATCAAGTTCAAAGACGAGATGACCAGTGAAACGGTTGAAGTGAGTGCATTAAAAGGTAAAGGTCAAATCTCAAGTGCCAAAGTAAAAGGTAAAAAGCCTTTCGATATCGCGTCTGCTAAATCAGAAGTAAGAAAAGCAGGTGGTGCAATTAAGAAAGAGCTTAAGAAGCATAAAATGGTAGCGGCTACAATGAGTAAGTCAGCGCTGAACAAGCTTCGTAAAAATCCAAACGTAGAAAGTATTGAAGTGGATGTTCGTCGTAAGCCTATGGCGCAGACCACGCCTTACGGCTACACCATGGTTCAGGCTAATCAATTTGCACAGTCAGATACTACGGCTCGCAAAGTATGTATCATCGATACAGGTTACAACCTGGGTCACCCAGATTTGCCTGGAACAAACGATGGCGTTACAGGTCAGGCAAACAATAGTGCTGTAGGTAACTGGTATAACGATGGTAACGGTCACGGTACCCACGTAGCGGGCACCATTGCAGCATACGATAATAACGAAGGTGTAGTTGGTGTGTATCCTGGCGTGGATATGCATATCGTTAAAATCTTTAACGACAATGGCCAATGGACTTACGCATCTGACCTTATCGATGCTATCACCCAATGTCAGGATGCCGGCTCGAACGTTGTTAACATGAGCTTAGGTGGCGGCAGTTCGTCAACTACCGAGCGAAATGCAATGCAGAGCTTCACAGATGCAGGCATGTTGTTAGTTGCGGCGGCAGGTAACGATGGTAACAGTGCGAAGTCTTATCCTGCTTCATATGATGCAGTAATGTCAGTTGCCGCAGTAGACTCAAACGAAAATCGTGCAAGCTACAGCCAATATAACGATCAGGTTGAAATTGCCGCGCCAGGCAGTGCAGTTCAGTCTACCTATCCAACAAATACCTACGCTTCGCTCAGCGGTACATCCATGGCGACGCCACACGTAGCTGGTGGTGCAGCACTAGTATGGAGTTACTTCCCGCAGTGTTCAAACAACCAAATTCGTAGTGCACTTAATGCAACGGCAGAAGATAAAGGCAGTGCGGGTCGTGATAACTTCTACGGTTATGGCTTAATGCAGCTTGCTGATGCCTACAACTACCTTAACACCAACGGTTGTGCCGGTGGCGGTACTGGTGGCGGTGGCGGCTCTGAGCCTGGCGTAGAACCAGTATCAGGTCAGCTAACCGACCTTTCTGGTACGCGCAGAAACTGGGACCGCTACACTTGGACGATTCCTGAAGGTGTAACGCAGATGACTATTCGTACCTCTGGTGGTTCAGGCGATGCTGATCTATACGTGAAGTTTGGCTCACAGCCAGAAACGAATAGCTATGATTGTCGTCCTTATCAAAATGGCAACAGCGAAGTATGTACATTCGACGCGCCAGCGTCAGGCACATGGCACATTGGTATTCGCGCTTATTCGTCATACAGCGGTGTGACACTATCATACTCATATGAGTAAGTAATCCCGTCTCCCTAAGACACAGTTAAAGCCTGCTTATGCAGGCTTTTTTTTGTTTCAGTTTTGTGCGCGGTTTGCTTACGTTTATTCGCACATCTATGCCTTTTACCAGCATTTTTAGAAGCTTGAATGTCAAGTTTCCATAAAGAAAGGTCAGCTTTGCAAAGTTGACGTAAAGCTGCGAACTAAGCCCTATTCACATAGCCATATCGCTGTATTGTGCGTGCCAAGATCAGCACTCTCTACATGTGCCTATTTGCTTTTACGCAGGCTTTATCCAACCAAGAACAACTTCAAAGGACATTCAATTTATGCAATTGACCTCTCAATCTTTGCTTCGTGGAACATGGTTCCAAACAGTGGCAATTGGGCTTATTGCACTGCTTGGGCTTACCGCTTGTGGTGGCTCAGGCAGCAGTAGCTCAGATTATTCGTATGCTTACATTCAGTTTTACAACGCTTCGCCTAACGGTGCCAATGTAGAAATGCGTGAAGTTGATGGCGATAGCTTTGGCTCTGCTCAATTTGGTGACACTACGTCAATGTACTCTATGGATGATGGAGAATTAGAACTCGAGTTCATTCGAACTGATTCAGACGACCAAGAAGTATTTATTGACGAGATTACCGTTAACTTAAAAACCGGTTATAAGACCATTGTTGTTATGAGTGGTGACTTTAGTAACCCCGTTTTTACCACCTATTCCTATAAGCGCGAAACATTGGAAGATCACTTCCGCCTATTCGCTTTGTCGGTAGCAGTAGATGAATCTTCTTATGATTTCTACATGAGTGAGTCTGGCGACCCGTTTGAAGCAGCCAACTTCCTTGGCACGGTTACAACGGGCGACATGATTGAATTTGACTTCTGGGATGCAGATGATGACAGTGAATACTTTGATGAGGGCGAGTACACGATTTATTTGACCGAACCAGGAAGTGACGATGTTGTCTTTGAATCACAAACCATCGATTTTGTATACGAAACTGAGTATCTAATGACACTGCGCGATGTCAGTGGCGCCATTCAAGAAGGGCTAGTTGTAGACACTATTCTTAACTCTTCATCAGTTACGGCGCTTACAGATGTAGAAGCAGATTCACAGTATCGTATTTACAACTCTACGAATCTGGATGCAGAGCTTCAGGTTACCTTTGGTGGAAACACTGATGAAGAGGACGTCAGTTTTACACTCGCGGCGGGCGAGTTGTCTGAGTTTAGTACTATCCGCTATGGCGATTATCGCGTTACCGTAACCGACCCATCAGGTACAGTGGCGTCACTGAGCAACAAGCTAATTACGCTTAATCAGGGTGAGAGTAAGGCTATTCTCATCTACAACACTAACAATAAATTAGGCGCAGCAACCTTTGTAGAAAGTGGTTTGCCTCAGGCCTACGATAAGACAGTAAACTTCATCAACCTAGTTAGCGATTTTGATGACGTAGACTTCTACTTGGTAAGAAATGACGAAACCATTGATACTGCTGAGTACGATATACAGAATCTTGAATTTGCTGAAAGTACCAGTGAAGTGCTGCCGTCAGACTACTATGAAGTGATTGCCGTATACGAAGATGACAACGAGGAGCAGGTGCTGCTTGATAGAACCGCGCTGTTTGGCTTTACAGAGGAAGAAAACTACATAGTTACTGTTGAGCCAGCGGATACACCAACGGGATATGAAATTAACGTGCTTTATTAATCGGTTAGTACATTTATTATACTAATTGATAAGGGTGAAAACTTTCATCTGCGTGTATTTCACGTAAGTTTAAAAGGTCAACGCTAAAAACGTTGGCCTTTTTACTTGCTGTCCGGGAGGGCGAAAATCCTCATGAGTATCATTAAAGATCTACAAACCATATCAAATGACAAAGCACTTTCATTTGATAAAAAGCTCGAGAGCTTGCTAAGCATAGGTACGGAAATACTCGGGTTGGAAACAGGGATTGTAAGTAACATGCAAGGCGATAATTACCGTGTGCTTAGCGTTATTACGCCCGACAACGACATACCATTAAATACGACCTTCGCATTACCAGACACTTACTGTGCAGACGTGGTGAACAGCGATGCTGTTGTGGCTTATCACAATATAGATACTGCGCCAGGTGCCTCGCATCCGTGTTTTGAAAAATACACATTAAAGAGTTATCTCGCTTCACCAGTGCGAGTACATGGTGAATTTTTCGGTACAGTAAACTTCTCATCTCTCGGTCCACGGGACACACCCTTTACGCCATTAGAGATGGATTATTTACTTTTGCTTGCTTCGTGGATAGGCAACGAATTAGAGCGTCAACAAGCGATAAGTAATCTCAATGCGCAAAAAGCGATATTAGAAGAGAGAAACTCGTTATTACACCAAGTGACTAATCTTGCCGGTGTAGGTACATGGGAATTAAATATTGATACCGGAGCATTGATTTGGTCTGGTGCACTGAAGCGAATGCTGCATGTGCATGGTGAAAAAGTAGTAAAGCCAGAAGACGTGATCAAATTCGTGGTTGATGAAGACCAGCGGAATAAATACGTCGCCCAGTTCAATCAGATGATAAAAACCGGCGAAGACTTTTCCTATGAACTTGAAGTTCGCACCGATGCGGGAGAAACCCGTTGGTTACAAAGTCGCGCTCATCCGGTCATGGAGAATGACCGTTGCGTTAAGGTAATTGGTGCTACAGTTGATATTACGCAGCTTCACATGGACAAGGCAATGCTGCAGCAAAAAACGGATATGGCAGAAAGCGCCTTGAAAGCGCGAAGTGAGTTCCTTGCGAATATGAGCCATGAAATAAGAACACCAATTCATGGGGTTCAGGGCATGCTTGAGGCACTTATTAGTTCCTCGCTAAATTCTACCCAGCTAGAACATGCCACTATTGCTATGAAAAGTGCAGATTCATTACTCAACATCGTGAATGATATATTGGATTTTTCTAAAATCGACTCTGGCAACATGTCGTTTGAAGAATCGCCCACCAACCTTGCCGACACCATAGAAGAGCAAGTGCCGATGTTCACGCGGCTAGCTCACGAGAAAGGTATAGAACTTTCAGTAAGCACAAAGGGGGTTGAGGGCAAAACCTTCATAGCTGACAAACTAAGAATTGGGCAAATTCTGATTAACCTATTGAATAACGCCATTAAATTCACAAAAGAGGGGAAGGTAACGGTTGAAACTAAAAGCACCCGATACGGAAAAGGGCGGTTCAGAGTAAAACTAATCGTGACTGATTCAGGGATCGGAATTAGCGAGCAACAGCAAAAGCTCATTTTCTCGCCGTTTGTTCAAGCAGAAAACTCGACGCAGCGAAGATATGGTGGCACAGGCTTAGGGTTGTCTATAGTCAGTCAAATCGTGAAGCATTACGGTGGTAAAATTGAGGTGTGCAGTGATTTAGGCGTGGGGGCGCGATTTATCGTAACCCTCATGCTAGACGATGCTAACGCTGGCACGGTAGCCGAAAAAGCATGTGGCCATAATGCTGTTTATATCCCTTCTAAACAGGAACTGAGCGCGTTTAAAGCACTAATAGTTGAAGACAATGAAATAAATCAGCTTGTCATTAAAGAGCAACTAAAAGAGATAGGTATTACCGCCGATTTAGCCGAAAACGGTGAAGAGGCAGTAGAAAAAGTTAAAGGCGCATTAAAAGGAAAGTCACCCTACACAATCATTTTGATGGACTGCCATATGCCTGTAATGGATGGATTAGAGGCGACGAAGCTAATTAGGTCAATGGGAGACAAGGCACGGGACATCCCAATAATTGCATTAACCGCAAATGCGTTAACCGGCGACAAAGAAAAATGCTTGAAATCCGGCATGGATGACTTCATATCAAAACCTGTTGGTGTAAGCCGGTTGAAAGAGTGCCTTTACAGGCACTTGAGTAAGCAGCTTGTAAGCAATGAAAATCGCCTAAAAGATCCTGCTTGATAACCTATGACGTGGTTATCAGCCCCGACTTTTAGTCGGGGCTTTTTTATTGCTCACATAGTTTAAAAATAATTCAATTTACCGCTATCACTTCCAAATGTTTTCTGTTATTATTTCGCGCCCTTTTTATGGGGGTATGTACATAAAAGCAACGACATCCAGTTGTTTTTAGCAGCACTAACGACTCGGGAGAGTCTTAATTTTAAGAGCGGAGCACTAACATGATCCAAATGCAAACTAACCTGGACGTTGCAGACAACAGCGGCGCTCGCAGGGTTCAGTGTATTAAGGTTCTTGGTGGCTCGCATCGCCGTTATGCAGGTATCGGTGACATCATCAAAGTTACTGTTAAGGAAGCAATTCCTCGCGGTAAAGTTAAAAAAGGTGACGTACTGAATGCAGTGGTGGTGCGTACTAGAAAAGGCGTTCGTCGTGCAGATGGTTCTACCATTCGTTTTGACGGTAACGCGGCTGTTATGCTTAATGCTAACAAGCAACCAATTGGTACGCGTATCTTTGGCCCGGTTACCCGTGAGTTGAGAAGTGAAAACTTCATGAAAATCATCTCATTGGCCCCAGAGGTACTATAAGGAGTCACGATAATGGCTAATAAAATTCGTCGTGATGATGAAGTAGTCGTATTAGCGGGTAAAGACAAAGGCAAACAAGGCAAAGTCCTTAAAGTGCTTATTGCTGATAACCGTGTAATTGTAGAAGGCGTTAATCTCGTTAAGAAGCACACTAAGCCAAACCCACAACTGGGCGTAGCTGGTGGCATCGTTGAGAAAGAAGCTTCTATTCACGTTTCTAATGTTGCGATTGTTAACCCGGCAACGGGCAAAGCAGATCGCGTTGGTTTCCGTTTCGAAGATGAGAAGAAAGTACGTTTCTTCAAGTCTAACGGCGAACTTGTTTAATTATATTGGAGAGTACGATGGCGAAACTGCATGATTTCTATAAAGAAACAGTAGTAGCTGAACTTGCTAAGCAGTTCGGATACAAAAGCGTCATGCAAGTCCCTCGGATTGAAAAAATCACTCTAAACATGGGTTTAGGTGAAGCAGTTGCTGACAAAAAGGTACTTGAGAATGCTCAAGCTGACATGACGGCTATCGCCGGTCAGAAGCCTGTTGTTACAGTTGCTAGAAAATCAGTAGCGGGTTTTAAAATCCGTGAAGGTTATCCGATTGGCTGTAAAGTAACCCTACGCGGCGAGCGTATGTGGGAATTCCTAGAGCGTTTGATTTCAATCGCTATCCCACGTGTTCGCGACTTCCGTGGTTTGAATCCTAAATCATTCGACGGACGTGGTAACTACAGCATGGGCGTGCGTGAGCAAATCATTTTCCCTGAAATCGATTTCGATAAAGTGGATAAGGTTCGCGGTATGGATATCACTATCACTACCAGTGCGAATACAAATGAAGAAGCACGTGCTCTGCTGGACGCGTTTAACTTCCCATTCAAAAAGTAGGGGTGTAGGGTTATGGCAAAAGAATCAATGAAGGCACGTGAAGCTAAGCGTACTAAGCTAGTAGCTAAGTATGCTGAAAAGCGCGCCGCACTTAAAGCGATTATCAGCGATGTTAACGCTTCTGAAGATGAGCGTTGGGACGCTGTTCTGAAGCTACAACAACTGCCACGTGACTCTAGTAAGTCTCGTCAACGTAACCGTTGTCGTGTTACTGGTCGTCCACATGGTTACCTACGCAAATTCGGTCTTAGCCGTATTAAGCTTCGCGAAGCAGCGATGCGCGGTGAAGTCCCTGGCCTTAAGAAAGCCAGCTGGTAAGGAGTAGCTGATAATGAGCATGCAAGATCCTATCGCGGATATGTTTACCCGCATCCGTAACGGCCAGATGGCACAGAAAGTTTCTGTAACTATGCCTTCTTCAAAACTTCGCGTTGCAATCTGTGAAGTATTGAAAGCTGAAGGTTATATTACTGACTTCGCTGCTTCTGGTGACGTTAAGCCTGTTTTAGAAGTTACGCTTAAGTACTTCGAAGGCAAGCAAGTAATTGACACTATCGAACGTGTAAGCCGTCCTGGTCTGCGCATCTATAAGAAAAAAGATGAGCTTCCAAAGGTTATGGGTGGTTTAGGCGTAGCTATCGTGTCGACTTCTAAAGGTGTGATGACTGACCGTGCAGCGCGTAACGCTGGCATGGGCGGTGAGATCATCGGTTATGTAGCATAACGGAGGAGTTGAAATGTCACGTATAGCAAAAGCCCCAGTAGACGTTGTATCAGGTGTAGAAGTTTCTATCTCTGGTCAAGAAGTTACTGTTAAAGGTAGTAAAGGCACTTTGACCCGCGTTTTCAACGACGCTGTAGAAGTTGCACAGGAAGAGAACCAACTTAAAGCACTTCCACGTGAAGGCTTTGTTGACGGTTGGGCACAGGCTGGTACTGCGCGCTCTATCCTTAACGCAATGGTTCAAGGTGTTTCAGAAGGTTTTGAGAAAAAACTTCAGTTGTTAGGTGTTGGTTACCGTGCACAAGCACAAGGTAACAAACTAAACCTTACACTAGGTTTCTCTCACCCTGTAGCATACGAAATGCCTGAAGGCATTACGGTTGAAACTCCTAGCCAAACTGAAATCGTCGTTAAAGGCGCCGATAAGCAGGTGGTTGGTCAGGTTGCGGCGAACATTCGTGGTTACCGTCCACCAGAGCCTTACAAAGGTAAAGGTGTACGTTACGCTGACGAACACGTACGTCGTAAAGAAGCTAAGAAAAAGTAGGTGGGTGATACGATGGATAAGAAAACAGCTCGCATTCGTCGCGCTACTCGCGCACGAGCAAAAATTCGTGAACTGGCCGCGCATCGCTTGGTAGTTAACCGTACACCTCGCCACATCTACGCTCAGCTAATCGCTCCATGCGGTTCTGAAGTGTTGGCAGCGGCTTCAACTGTTGAGAAAGATCTTGCAAAAGATCTTAAGTCTACAGGTAACGCTGAAGCAGCGACGGTAGTCGGTAAAGCAATCGCAGAGCGCGCGCTTGAGAAAGGCATTAAAACAGTGGCTTTCGATCGCAGTGGTTTCCAATACCACGGTCGCGTTAAAGCATTAGCTGATGCAGCTCGCGAAGCTGGTCTTCAGTTCTAGGAGTTTATAATGGCTAAACAAGACGTTCAAAATGGTGAATTTCTAGAGAAATTGATCGCCGTAAACCGCGTATCTAAAGTGGTTAAAGGTGGTCGTATCTTTAGTTTCACTGCATTGACAGTAGTGGGTGACGGTAACGGTCGCGTTGGTTTTGGTTACGGTAAGGCACGTGAAGTACCTGCTGCAATCCAAAAAGCAATGGAAAAGGCACGTCGCAACATGGTTGACGTAGACCTTAACGGTCACACGTTACAGCACCCGATTAAAGGTCGTCACTCTGGCTCTAAAGTTTACATGCAGCCAGCATCTGAAGGTACCGGTATTATTGCCGGTGGTGCGATGCGTGCAGTACTTGAAGTAGCTGGTGTACAAAACGTACTTTCAAAATGTTACGGCTCTACAAACCCAATCAACGTTGTACGTGCAACAATCAACGCGCTGACAGAAATGAACAGCCCGGCGAAAGTTGCTGCGAAGCGTGGATTGTCTGTAGAAGAAATTTTGGGGTAATCAGACATGGCAACGATTAAAGTAAAGCAAACTAAAAGTGCAATTGGCCGTCTGCCAAAGCACAAAGCTACGCTTAAAGGTTTAGGCCTTCGTAAAATCAACCATGTTCGTGAACTGGAAGATACCCCAGCCGTTCGTGGCATGATCAACCGTGTATATTACATGGTTGAGATAGTGGAGGAGTAAGACATGCGTTTAAATACAATTTCTCCAGCCGAAGGTTCAAAGCCTACTGGTAAGCGTTCTGGTCGTGGTATCGGCTCAGGTCTTGGTAAAACGAGTGGCCACGGTCACAAAGGTCAAAAAAGCCGTTCAGGTGGCCGCGTTAAGCCAGGATTCGAGGGTGGTCAGATGCCTATCCAGCGTCGTCTTCCTAAGTTCGGTTTCACTTCACGCAAGAGCTTTGTTACTGATCAAGTAACTCTTGCTGAAATCGCGAAGGTTGATGGTGATACTGCGTCTCTTGAGACTTTAAAAGCAGCTGGTATCGTTAAGAAAGAAATCCAGTTCGTTAAAGTTGTTAAGAGCGGTGAAGTTTCACGCGCTGTTACAGTAAGCGGGTTAAAGGTTACTAAAGGCGCTAAAGAAGCGATTGAAGCTGCTGGCGGTAAAGTAGAGGAATAAGCTAGATGGCTAAACCAGGATTGGATTCAGGCGCTAAAAGCGGCTTGAGTGAGCTTAAGGCAAGATTGTTGTTCGTACTTGGTGCGATTGTTGTATTCAGACTAGGTTCTTACGTTCCTATCCCTGGCATCGATCCAGCTGTACTTGCTGACTTGTTCGAGCAACAAAAAGGCACCATTGTAGAAATGTTTAACATGTTCTCTGGTGGTGCGCTTGAGCGTGCATCCGTTCTGGCTTTGGGCATTATGCCATACATTACTGCATCCATTATCATGCAGTTGCTCTCGGTGGTTCACCCACCGATGGTGGAGCTTAAAAAAGAAGGCGAAGCAGGCCGTCGTAAAATTAGTCAGTACACGCGTTATCTAACGCTTGTATTGGCTATCTTCCAATCAATTGGAATTTCGACTGGTTTGCCTAACCTGATTAATGGATTGGTGATAAACCCTGGCTTCGGATTCTACTTTACGGCAGTAGTGAGCCTAGTCACAGGAACTATGTTCCTTATGTGGTTGGGTGAGCAAATTACCGAACGAGGTATTGGTAACGGTATCTCTATATTGATTTTTGCTGGTATTGTTGCCGGTCTGCCAACAGCGATAGGTCAGACTGCGGAACAAGCAAGGCAGGGCGACATTAACTTGTTGTTCCTACTGTTGATTGGCGTGATTGTTATCGCTCTTACATACCTAGTTGTATTTGTAGAGCGCGGACAGCGCAGAATTGTGGTAAACTACGCAAAACGTCAGCAAGGCCGTCAGGTTTTTGCTGCACAAAGCACCCATTTACCGCTGAAAGTCAACATTGCTGGTGTAATTCCACCAATCTTTGCTTCTAGCATAATTCTGTTCCCGGGTACCATCGCAGGATGGTTCGGACAGAATGAATCAACAGCGTGGTTGCAAGATGTAGCGCTTATGCTATCTCCTGGTCAACCGCTGTACGTGATGTTATATGCAGCTGCGATTATCTTCTTCTGCTTCTTCTACACGGCGTTGGTTTTCAACCCGCGTGATACAGCAGATAACTTGAAGAAATCTGGCGCGTTCATCCCAGGCATCCGCCCGGGTGAGCAAACGTCACGATACATTGACAAGGTAATGACTCGCCTTACACTGGCTGGCGCACTGTACATAACCTTTATTTGTTTAGTGCCTGAATTCATGCTAATTGCTTGGAATGTGCCGTTCTACTTCGGTGGTACGTCGCTTCTCATTATCGTAGTAGTTATCATGGACTTTATGGCACAAGTACAGACACATTTGATGTCTAGTCAATATGAGTCTGTGCTGAAGAAAGCTAACCTTAAAGGCTACGGCCGATAAGTTAGCCCCTTAATATTGATAGAAAGGGGAAAGATGTAATGAAAGTTCGTGCATCAGTAAAAAAGATTTGCCGTAACTGTAAAGTTATCAAGCGCAACGGTGTTGTGCGTGTAATTTGCAGTTCTGACCCAAAGCATAAGCAGCGTCAGGGCTAATCTAAGCGGAACAAGATATTCGCAAAGCTAAGTAAGCAGAACCTAGATAGTACTTGTCTGGTTCTGCTAGTTTTGTTTTAAAGTATTTTGAACCTTAATTTGCAATTTAGTCGACGGGTAAGTATCCTATCGGGCTTTTTAGGTCGTCGACAAATAAACAAGAGGAGTGCTGTTAATGGCCCGTATCGCTGGCATTAACATTCCTGAGCACAAGCATGCTGTAATCGCTATCCAAGCGATCTATGGCGTTGGTCCCACACGTGCGAAAAGCATTTGTGCGGGTGCTGGTGTTGCAGAAAATACAAAAATCAAAGAGCTAGACGAAGCTACTATTGATAAGCTTCGTGACGAAGTGGCTAAATTCACCGTTGAAGGTGACCTACGCCGTGAAGTCTCTATGAGCATCAAACGTTTGATGGACCTGGGTTGCTTCCGTGGTATTCGCCACCGTCGTAGCTTGCCTCTACGTGGTCAGCGCACTAAAACTAATGCGCGTACCCGTAAAGGTCCTCGTAAGCCAATTAAGAAGTAAACGGGGAGTAAGTTATGGCTAAAGCACCAGCTCGTAGCACGCGTAAGCGCGCTAAACGTCAGGTTGCAGACGGTATGGCTCATATCCATGCGTCTTTCAACAACACAATTGTGACTATTACAGACCGTTCAGGCAATGCACTAGCATGGGCGACATCTGGTGGTTCAGGTTTCCGTGGTTCACGTAAATCTACCCCATTTGCTGCACAGGTAGCTGCTGAGCGTGCAGGTGTTGCTGCACAAGAATACGGTCTTAAGAACCTTGAAGTTTTCGTTAAAGGTCCAGGTCCAGGCCGTGAGTCTGCGATCCGTGCTCTTAACGCTACAGGTTATAAGATCACAAACATTACCGATGTGACCCCTATTCCTCACAACGGTTGTCGTCCACCGAAAAAACGTCGCGTTTAATCGACGGACAGTTGGAGAAAGATCATGGCAAGATATTTGGGTCCAAAACTCAAACTTAGCCGTCGCGAAGGAACAGACCTGTTCCTAAAAAGCGGCGTTCGCGCAATCGATTCTAAATGTAAAATCGATACAGCGCCTGGTCAGCACGGTGCCCGTCGTGGCCGTCTGTCTGACTACGGTGTTCAGCTGCGTGAAAAACAAAAAGTTCGTCGTATGTACGGCGTTCTGGAAAAGCAATTCCGCAACTACTATAAAGAAGCTGCACGTCTAAAAGGCAACACAGGTGAAAACTTGCTACAGCTTTTAGAACAGCGTCTTGATAACGTAGTTTACCGTATGGGTTTCGCTAGCACTCGTGCAGAAGCACGTCAGCTAGTTAGCCACAAGGCGATCATGGTAAATGGTCAAGTTGTGAACATCCCATCGTTTAACGTTTCTGCCGAAGACGTGGTTTCTGTTCGTGAAAAGGCTAAGAAGCAAGCGCGTATCGTTGCTGCTTTGGAACTGGCTGACCAACGTGAGAAGCCAACCTGGATTGAAGTAGACAGCAGCAAAATGGAAGGCACTTTCAAGCGCGTTCCTGAAAGAACTGACCTGTCTGCGGAAATTAACGAACAGTTGATCGTCGAACTTTACTCTAAGTAAAGCTAACTAAAGAGGAAGCATTGTGGGTTCTGTGACTGAATTCCTAAAACCGAGATTAGTTGAGATCGAAAACGTTTCTCCTACTCGTGCCAAAGTAACTTTGGAACCACTAGAGCGCGGCTTTGGCCATACTCTAGGTAACGCCCTACGTCGTATTTTACTGTCATCTATGCCAGGATGTGCAGTTACCGAGGTAGAAATTGACGGCGTTCTTCACGAGTACAGCACCAAAGAAGGTGTTCAGGAAGACGTAATTGAAATCTTGCTAAATCTTAAAGGTTTAGCGGTTCGCCTTGAAGGTAAAACTGAGGCAACCCTAACTCTAGTGAAATCTGGCGCTGGCCCTGTTGTTGCTGGTGATATTCAGCATGATGGCGACGTAGAAATTACAAACCCTGACCACGTTATTTGTACTTTAACTGGCGAAGCTGAAATCAGCATGCGCATTAAAGTAGAAATGGGTCGCGGTTATGTACCAGCTTCTACCCGTCGCTCCTCTGAAGAAGATGATCGTCCAATTGGTCGTTTGTTAGTAGACGCTTCATACAGCCCAGTTGAACGTATTGCTTACAGTGTAGAGTCTGCTCGTGTTGAACAACGCACAGACCTAGACAAACTAATCATCGACATGGAGACGAACGGTACTTTGGATCCTGAAGAAGCGATCCGCCGTTCTGCTACTATCCTAGCTGAACAGCTAGATGCATTCGTAGACCTACGTGATGTGTCTGAGCCAGAAGCGAAAGAAGAGAAGCCAGAATTCGATCCGATTCTGCTTCGCCCAGTAGATGACCTAGAGCTAACAGTACGTTCTGCAAACTGTTTGAAAGCAGAAGCTATCCAGTACATTGGTGACCTGGTACAGCGCACTGAGGTTGAGCTACTTAAAACGCCAAACCTTGGTAAGAAATCGCTAACTGAAATCAAAGATGTTCTAGCATCTCGTGGTCTTTCTCTAGGTATGCGCCTAGAAAACTGGCCGCCAGAGAGCATCGCTGAAAAAGATTAATCAGGTTTTTATCAAACTGATTTGTAGAGAAGGATAAAACTATGCGCCATCGTAAGAGTGGTCGTCAGTTGAATCGCAACAGCAGCCATCGTCAAGCTATGTTCAAAAACATGGCCGGTTCTTTGGTCAAGCACGAAGTGATCAAAACTACGTTACCAAAAGCGAAAGAATTACGTCGCGTAATCGAGCCTCTAATCACTATGGCTAAAGAAGACAGCGTTGCAAACCGCCGTCTAGCTTTCGCCCGCACTGGTGACAAAGAGGTTGTAGGTAAACTATTCAACGAGCTTGGTCCTCGTTACGAAGCTCGTCCAGGCGGCTACACTCGCATTCTTAAATGCGGTTTCCGTGCTGGCGACAATGCCCCAATGGCATATGTTGAGCTAGTTGACCGTCCGGTTGTAGAAGCTGAAGAAGAAGCAGTAGAAGCAACTGAAGAGTAATTAATACTCGATTAGAAAAAGGGGCCTGAGTGAAAACTCAGGCCCCTTTTTTTGTATAAACAACTTTACCGTAGCTAGACTGTTCGCTCGTCACTTAAACCTGATTCTGCGTTTAACGCAGCACTTAAATATCACACCGCTCAATATGCCATTCGGTATTGGGATAAACTTAGAAAAGCCAGGCTATTCCACCATTTTTCTTGGTAACTTCCGCTTTGAAAAAGTAGCTGTGTTGTTGTGTCAAGCCTTTATGAAACGTAACCAGTTCTGCGCAGTAGAGGCCAACTTGTTCTCCGCTGAACATCTGTTGAACGACTAGGTTTCGATTTGTGTGTTTCGAAAAAGTCGCTTTTTTATGTCAATGGCATGATTACTAAAATTAACCTCGTTTTGGGAAGTGAGATATTTTTTGCTGTCTGATAATATATCCACGTATATTAAAATACCTTCTTGGGTAGTAGATAAGACTAAAAAGTTTGGAGCAACGGATGTCTGTGATTTGCACAGTGGATAGTTCGGAATACTGGCTGCAGTTATGCAAAAAAAGCGCTAAAGGTGTTGTAGAGAGCTATAAAGACCTCAAAGACAAGCTAATCGATACGGTTTACGTTAAGAACAGCTTGTTAATCGATGATCTAGGGTCACTTCTAAGTCAGCGTGATAGCGTAATTGTTGCAGTAGCGCCACCTTTTTTATCCCTTCAATCCTACGATGACAGCGACTTAAGCGAGTCAATACATCGTTTGACTCAACAAATTCAAGACTTATACAGCCTATATAAAAAGCACAAAAATAAACTTAGTTTAGTGCCTTTATCTGCGTTTTGTAGCCAATACACTGCGCAGAGCGAGACTGCAGGTTGGTGTGAACAACTTATTGATGAAAATGAAGTAGAAGTTAATATCGGCGCGGTAATTAGCCATAGTTTATACAATCAAAATATTGACCTAATTAGGGCCTATAAAAAATTGCAGTCTTGTTTTCAATTAAAGGATGAAGACTCTGTTTTCTACCCAAATTTAAATAAGTTAAACGAAATGCTTGTTCGTCAAGCAATAGAGCGGCAAGAACTAAAGCTAGAAAATGACAAGGTAATAGAGCAAAGCTTTTTGTTGCTAGAGGGTTTAGAGGGTAAGGAGGTTGAATTAAATTCAACAGCCAAGAAACACGTGGAAGAACTAAGTGCAGCAAAAAAACTGTATGAAGAAGCCAAGACCAAACTAACGAAGAAACACAATGAAGCTAATCAAGCCTTAATAGCGCAGCATGCTCAAGATATGAAGTATGTAGATGATAAGCTCAAGTCTTCGAAAAAGGAAATGTCAGTGTTGTCTGAACAGTTACTTTCGGTTCAAAACGCGTTTGTTGCTAAAGAAAAAGAATTTGAGGCTTTTGTTCATTCCAGTAAAAAAGAAGCAACGATAAATGAAAAAACAAAAAACCGCGAGATAAAGCAGTTAGAGGCAAAACTTGAACGAAAGCAGGCAACTGAGCAACAGTTGAGGGCTGAGCTTGCTGAACTCAAAGCAATCAAGTCTACCAAACTTTGGAAAATTTCTAGTAAGGTTGAAAAATTCTCAAATGTTGTTGATAAGTACGGTGCAAAGCGCAAGAAGTTGTCGCAAGATATGGGGCTCTTGTACACGAGTGACCTCTTCGATGCAGATTGGTATTTAGATACATATCCCGATGTATCAGGTGCCGGATTAGATCCAGCAGAGCATTACTTGTTGTACGGGGCAAAAGAGGGAAGGAAGCCCTCACCTCAATTTGATGGGAAGTGGTACTTAAAAGCAAACCCTGATGTTGCGAAAGAAAATAGGAACCCATTAATTCACTACCTTAAGTTTGGTCGCGCAGAGAATAGATCCATTTCTCCTGTAATGATTACCCATAACAAAAAAAAGTAAAAGAGCGCTTCAATGTCTAAATTCCTTTTATGGATTGGAGCTGGCGAGGCTCTATCCCTTAACTTCAATTACGCTGACTTCAACAAAGTAATTTTCGTTGATCCCTTATTGCGTGTGAGTTCTTTCAGCAACCTAGGTGATGAAAAAAAATTTGTTTTTCTAAATAAAGCAGTAACGCCAAATGTGTTTGAAGTTAAGCCATTTACAGTTTTTAACAATGAAGAGTTCTCTTCCTTCTTAGAGCCCAAGGGATTAAAAAACTTATACCCAAACTTAGCATTAGAAGAAGTTCAAGGTGTAGAAACCACGACTATTACTGATATCGTGAAAGAATATAATGTTACAGGTAACGCAAATACATTAGTTCTAGAGTTGCCGTGCTTGTCTGGCGACCTTCTTGATGAGTTGAAATCAAAGGGCATACTGAACTTATTCAACTCAATTGTGGTAAGTGCTGGTAAAAAACCTTTATATGCGAATTCAAACGACATCCAAGTGGTAGTAGAAAAGTTAACAAGTGAATATTACGAATTTACGGAAGATCTTGGTGAAGATGAAGATATATGTACATATAGATTCGTTTTTAATCCTATGTTGCAGCAAATCGCAGCTTTACAGAATGAAGTTCTAGATTTAACTGCACAGTTAAAATTAGTCGCAAGCGCTAACCAACAAGTAGAAAGTGATAAAGAAGAAATGGAGGCGCTATTATCTAATTCGCAGGTAGCATTCCGTGAAATACGGGTTGAATTGCAAGCCGTACAGACTGAATTGCAGGTAGCTGCCGAAAAAGCACAAAGTAGTGAAGCCCAAGTCAGTGCACTTAAAAACGAAAAAGATGAGCTAAATGCACAATTAACCGAAGAAAACAAAACTACAGCACAACAGATATCATTATTAGAAAGCCACGAGATACACGCAGTTACAGAAAAGGCACAAAATAGTGAAGCCCAAATCAGTGCACTCAAAAACGAAAAAGATAAGCTAAATGCACAATTAATCGAAGCTAATAAAAAAATTGAGAAATATAACGCCACTATACATCAGCAAGAAGAGCAACTGCTTGCAGAGCAGAAAGGTTCGCAGCAGCTTTGCTTAGAGAACGAAGAACTAAAAGCGAATAAAGCGGCTGCAGCACAACAAGTATTGTCACTAGAGCGCCAAATCGAAAGTTTGAGCGCACAGTTGAAGACTTTAGAAAGCGTTAACCAGCAAGCAGAAAGTGATAAAGCGGAATTAGAAACTTTATTATCCAATTCTCAAGAAGCTTTTAGTAAAGCGCAGACCGAGATACACGAGGCTGCTGAAAAGGCGCAAAATAGTGAAACCCAAATCAGTGCACTTAAAAACGAAAAATATGAGTTGAGTGCGCAATTAATCGAAGCCAATAAAGAAATTGAGCAACATAACGCCACTATACATAAGCAAGAAGGGCAATTGCTTGCAGAGCAGAAAAATTCACAGCAGCTTTGCTTAGAGAACGAAGAACTAAAAGCGAATAAAGCGGCTGCAGCACTACAAGTATTGTCACTAGAGCGCCAAATCGAAAGTTTGAGCGCACAGTTGAAGACTTTAGAGAGCGTTAACCAGCGAGCAGACAGTGATAAAGCGGAATTAAAAGCTTTATTATCTAATTCTCAACAAGCTTTTAGTGAAGTGCAGGCCGAGATACACGCAGTTACAGAAAAGGCA